>NZ_PDGW01000029.1:0-66977 GCF_014335015.1 Corynebacterium sp. LK31
GTGCCAACAGGGGGCGGGTCACCGGGTTGCACTGTCGCCTGTGTTTCTGCGTGCTCTCGAAACGTGGGCTGGTGCCCCGTGGTTTCCGCCTGGTGTCCCTGTTGGCCGAGTCGGTGTCTACCCGGTTGGGGTGGTCTGGTGGTCGGTGTTGGTGGGGTGCGCCTGGGGTGTGGTCTGTGGGTGTCTCCCGACAGCTCGCTGTCGGGAGCCGGGAGGGTCGATGTGTGTGACGCGGCGAGCCCGTTCGCTGGCCTCCTTGCCCCAGTGGCTTGCCTTGCCGGTGTCGGCGTCGCCTGGGGCGGTGGCCGCGATGCGGTGCTCCCGCTACACATCGACCCTCCCGGTTTCCTGCCGGGGCGGGTGGTTGGTGTTGGGCGTGGGGTGGTGATGGGTGTCAGCCCCCTGGGGGCTGGGGTGAGCGCTGGTGCGCATCGGCGACCGCATAGTGGGTCAGGGTCGTGTCGTAGCCGTCGGTGGCGTGGGGTCATTGTCGCGCCTGGGATCATCGTGGGGCACCACGCATTTTTTTGGGGGGCCGCCAGGGTGACCACTGGGTCACCGCAACCGCACCAGGGCACCGTTTCCTCGGGGCATATGGCAGGGGCGTTACGTGCCTCCGGTGTATCTGCCATTGCCGCGACGAAGGGGGCAGGCAAGAGGGGGCTCACCTCTGGGGGACACCTCCCCCAGGAAGGCGCCAACCAACCAGGGGCCACAGCCCCAGGCGCCTTCGCGCAGTGCCCGAAACAGCGACATGGCAAGAAGCGGCGAACCACCACACGAGGGACACCGACAAGGGGGGGAGCCGCACGCAGCCAACGCCGGGCACAAGCCCGCCGCCGCACAGGAAGCCACGGCCACCAGCACCCACCAGGCCACGGCGACCACAGCGGCGGCACCGGGAAAACCCACCAACGCCCACCTTTATCCGACCGAGCACACCGTCACGACAAAACGGGCCCACACCGCAGCTTCCGAGAGCACGCAGGAACAAGGAGAAAGGGCCCGTTCGTGACAGCGACGGAGGAAAAGGAGGCGGGGTTTTACCCGGCACCCCGCGCACGGTGCGGGCGTGGGGTGAGTTGGTTGTTTTTGTTTGGCTGGTAGGTGCGGGTTTTGGTGGTGTTTGTGCTGGTATTGGGGTTGGGGGTGGGGTCAGCGGGGTCGCGTTATGGTGTCGCGTGTATGGCCGCGTGTATGGCCGCGTGTTTTGTAGTTGGTCTGTAGTTAGAGGTGTAGTCGCGGTGTAGTTGGCTGTGTAGTCACGTTTGTAGTCAGTTGTGTAGTGCGGCTGTAGTCCTGTGCGCAGTGTGGTTGTAGTCAGGGTTGTAGTCAGTTGTGTAGTCAGTTGAGAGGTCGTTATGGCGCGGCTAGTTGAAGTGTCGGAAATGGTGCGTAGCACCGTGAAGACGGTAGAGCCGGAGTCGGTTGTGAGTAAGCGTCGGCGACGTCGTTCCGCCGGCAGTGATTCTGGGAAGAAAAATGGTGATGGTTGGCGTAGAACCACAGCCGATCAGATTCTGTTAAATATGTCCACGCGCTTAGGTGCGATTAGTCAACGGCAGGCGGTCAAGTACGTCTACGATACGACCGAAAAGAATGTGCAACGACGAGTGCAGTTCATGGTCGAAGCGGGCTTGTTGCAACGCATTGACACGTTGCCGTGGGCAGGAACCGTGTTGTGGCCTACCCGTGCTGGGCGCATTGTTGGAGTCGGGGAAGATTCTCCGTTGGTGGAGATGGAACCGCCGTCGATAACGACGATGCTGCACCGACTTCTCGTTGCCGAGGAAGCGCTCAAGGCGTCACTTGTTCATCACCGAGCTGTGTTTACTGAACGTGAAATCCAGGTCTGCCAAGCTCGCGGCGGAGACTACCTGTACCAGATGCTAGAAGATGCAGGAGTTCGGCGATCGGCAGGCGGAACCGCTGGTGTTGTGCCAACAAAAACCTTCGCCGATCTCGATGGGCTGGGCCGACGTGAAATTGAAGCGTGGCTTGTCGTACCAATGACCCACGGAGACACTGACGTGCGCTCCCCAGACTTCATAGAAGTCACCGAGCGCGGCACCCTGCGGGCAGTCGAAGTAGAGCTGACTGCCAAAGCTAACCAGCGCACACGCAACATCCTCGCCAGCTACCGAGACTGCGTAACCGGCCACGGTGAAGTCATGCGCGGCCAAGGGTGGACGTTGCAGAAAGCCAAGCAACATCTACGCCAATTCGAGTCCGTCCGGTGGGTCTGCACACACCCCGTCTATGACCTGTTGCGCGGCCCCGAAGGTGGTATCAACCCCATGACGCATAAGCCCGACAAAGGCATGGTGCGTGAGGTATGGGACGAATCATTATCGTCGTTTCTCTTCTTTGAAAAACCCGACACGTGGAAGCTTGACAAAACGCGCTGGCCGATTAGCTGCGAGCTCATTGACATCGCCCATGACCCCGGCCTGGAGTACGAATTGCTCCAACGAAGCCTTCCTCCGACCTACCGCTGCTCATACAGCGCCTGGCGCAAATGGCGGCGCATATGGAAAACCGATGTTGCAGGCGACGCCAATCCTGTCGGTTTTGAACAGTGGCTCCGCTTTCCCGGCAACTACCGTCGTTGCCTAGAAGCAGCCGGCCGATAACTGGCATCGCGGGCAGCACTGACATGGCACAGTAGCCCTATCCAAAGCACCACCACCGCAATCCACCACGAAAGGAGATCCAGCTATGGGCTGGTTCAACGACGTCGAGCAAGCAAGCGGCGTTGACACAGAGAAGAAAACAAACAAGGGCGGATTAGCAGTCGGCGGCACCATCTTCGTCCTACTAACGCTGGCGACCCAGCCGCTTATCGTCATCCTTTTCGCCATCTTCGCGATTATTGGCGAAAAGCGCCGCGTCCGGCTGAGTCGATGGGCAGGAGCCGCCGTCGCAACGTGGCTCATTGGCATCATGGTCGCTGGGTTCTCGCCGGCCACATGGTTTGGTTGGTGGCCGGCAGGCGCAGCAATGCTTTGGCAAGCCGGCACTGCACCTCTCAAAGGGATTCCGCTGTTATCGCTCATCGCAGAAACAGCCGACAATGGACAGTACCTCTTCCTCAAACACGCCCTCTTTGCCACTCCAGTGGCGCTGTTTCTCATGTCAATTTGGTGGTGGGCACGCTCGTACTCGTTGCGTCTCCGCGGTCAAAATGAAGGCGAAGAATACTCTGACCGGCGACCTGTAGGGTTCCTCGACAAGTGGCGGCGCAAGCGCAATCTTGTTGCAGTCCAGTCCGGTCAGTGGTCAACACGGCACCCCGGAGAGATCGCCATCGGCATTGGAACATACGGCGATGTTGCCTCTGCAATGGTCGATAATTTTAAAAAGGCCTTCGCCATTGTCGGTACGTCACGTTCAGGTAAGACCCGCCTGGCCAACTCCATTGTCGCCCAGCAAGTCCATGAACTCTCGGGTGGAAACATCACCATCGACCTCAAAGGCGATGACGATATGGCGCGCGCAAAAGCAAAGCTGGCCTATGAAAAAGGCGTGCCATTCCTGCATTTCAAAATGATGCCCAAGACGGGCGGTGGCTACCGCCAGCCTCACCCGTTTGCCCCAGATCGCCCCGCTCACTACGACCCATTCCAGCGCGGAAACGGTGCTTCGAAAGCATCCATGCTTTTGGGATCGGTGCCCCGCGACGGCGACGCAGCGGTGTATGAACGCACCAGCCTAGAGATCGTCCAGTTGGCATTCGACATCGCTGCGCTGACCGGATTCGACCGCCAACGCAACGCTCAAGGTTTTCCCGTCTCCGGCCTGTCCATCCTGCTGCAGATGCTCGATCCTGACACGCTCACGCAAAAAGGAACTTCCATCACCGGCGCTCAAGTCAAACAGGCCAACCCCTTCCTCAGCACCGCTGCAGCAGATCGGAAAGCCACGGCAATTAGAGCTCGCGTGGAGTCGCTGGAGAAGGAACTGGCGAACCGACAGTCGGTTGTCAATGCCGCAATTGGAGACGTGCGCAGCCTGGTTGCCACCTATATCAACGACCCCAGCGTTGGCATGTTCCTGAATCCCGGCACCACGCCACTGTTGGAAATTGACCTTGTGCGAGCCATTCTCCGCAATGAGATTGTGCTGTTTTCATTGCCCGCACAGGACTACCCGAAGATGGCCTCCATGATTGCCACGATGGTGCTCCTCGATCTGCAAAGCGCAGTATCGACGCTGCGCCAGTACCACCAAGAGGTCGCTCACTTCCTTAACGCTGAGTCTCATGTCGCTGATGGAACACCGTGGAATCCGATGACAATTCAGATTGAAGAGCTTGGCTCCACACGGTCGCCGGCAGCAGCAGAAGCCATGCTCGGGCTGTTCAATAAGTCCGCTGACGTCAACATTCGCCCCATCCTGTCAACCCAGTCACTATCGGATATTGAAGCTGTGGACTCTACCGGCGTGTGGTTGCGCCAGCTTTTCGGACAGCTATCCGGGCTGGTGTCATTCCAGCTGTCAGTCGCCCAGGATGCGGAAACATTCGCTGGTTTCTCCGGCACAGTCTCGAAGAAAATCCCTACTGAACAGAAGGAAATTACGAGCACGCGCACCGGACTGTTCCAAGGTGCCGGAAGTGCCGGCAGGCTCATGGCCAGGCAGGAAACCGTGACCCGTATCGGCGAAGGAGATGCCCTGGCCCTTGATATTGAGCAGCGCCAGCTGCTGTGGGTTTCCAAGAGTCCGAAGATCACGGCGGTTCACACCACCGCCCCTGAAGGGCCAAATAACTGGTCGGAAGTCCTGACCCTGACCCCAGTGTGGGAGCCTCCGTATCAGTGGCGGCCATTTTCCGATGAAGAGTACGTCGAAGCCTGTAAAGAAAAGCAGCGCACCGTCTATGAAGCGCTGATTGAAGACTTGGAGACCAACCCTATGCTGCACAAGATTCTCAACGCTGCAGAGGAGACATTGGACGTAACTGCCACTGCAGCGCAGGACGCTTTCGAACCTCCATTGCCTCTAGAGAACCTGCCCGAGCCGAATAACCTCCCCGCCGCGCCGATGCATCATCCCGAACCGGAGGTGTCACGTCCCCGTGACATGCGGCCGCAATCATCCCCGCGGCAGATGCGCGAAGAAGACCTCGCACCACGCGATCGAACAATCCCAATGGATTACGACACTTTCGATGAGCAAGATGAGGATTCCTTCGCCGCAGTTCCCGCAGGTGCTCCTCACGATGCTGACGCTGATCTCTTCGATGATTCCCCCGGTGGCGATGATCCGTTTAGTGGCGAGGAAGACCCCTTCGGCGACTTCTCCGACACCGACCCGTTTGGCGGCGACGATGACCCGTTCGCACCGAAATAGCCAGGTCAGTCGGGAAAGCCATGCAGGAAAGCGGTCGAGCGCTACTGTGAGCGCAATCGATAAGAACACCATGCACCACACCAAAAGGCTCGCTATATGACTACCACCATCCCCACCAACGATTTTGTCCTCCCAGATGGGTTCATTCCGGCCAGCCCAGATGGAAAGCCCGCCCCGGTCCCCAAGCGGTTTACCGACACCTTCCGTCCCGCATTTCCGAATGATCCAGCTACGCACAAAATGCTGGATCAGTTCTTCGCCAACACGCGCAAGGCTGAGCAAGCCAGTAGCGATTACCAGGCTTCCTTCCCTGATTCGCCCTTGCCGGTAGCGAAGCGGAAAACCCACACGACCACGGCAGATGGTCTCATGCGCGTCTCCGAAGATGGCACTATCACGTACCTGTACCTGATGGATAACGGCGATGGAACCTTCACCGCAACCAAATCCGACAGTGACGAAGCGTTGTGTGATGCCAAAGGAAAGCCCATCCTGTGCGACATGGAAGGGCACCCCCTTCCTCCGAAAAAGCGGTGGTGGGACAAAATCGCCGAGAAGGTTGGCGACCCATCGGGCGGCGACGATGAAGCCGATGTCATTGTCTACGACAAGCACGGAACGCCAATCGGAGATTTCGATGTCGTAAGTGTTGGCCACGCACCCACTAGCGGACGTGGCCGGCGAGGAAGTAAAGCCCTCATGGTCGGTGCAGCCAGCCTGGCTGCATTTTCTTGTGCAAGCCTGTTGCTCGGTGTGATTGTGGGGAGAACTGCTGTTCCGGCGCAAGGCCAGGTCACAGAAGAGGAAGCCGCTAAGTACCACCTGTCTTCATTCCCTACCGATTCCGCCGCTACCTTTGGGCGTCACTATGTTGAGCTGTGCCTGACCCACCCGGATAAGGAAGAGGCGCAGAATAAGCGTGTCGAGCTGATGAAGGGCATGGCGCTGCAGCAGCTTGGGGAAGGCTGCGGGTGGACATCTGGCGGACAGAAGGAAAACCCGGTCACTATCAACTTCAACGGTGAGGTCGAAAATCGCACGGAGTACCAGGGAGGGCAGGTCGCCTACCTTGGATACTTCGTTTCCATGAGCTCGGGTGACTTCATGAACGTCACCTTGCCGGTATGGGCAGGGGAGAACACTGATGGGCGTAAGGCGTTCAAAGTGGTCGGCCAATTGGGGTACTCCGCGGCGCCAGCACAAGACGCAGTTCCGAACCTGGAAACTGGCCTGATGGAAGACCGGCAGATCGCGCCGAAGCTTAAGCCCATGTTGGAGACGTTCTTTAAGGCCTGGGGGCAGTCCGACCGGAAGACCCTGGAGGCTTTGACCGCGACCGACGCTAAGGGAGACGTGCTCTCGGGAATGAGCGGCAAGTTCCAGAAGCCCGAGATTACGTCGGTACGAGTCATCCCATTTGACCCGCCCGTTGAAGTGCAAGGACAAACTGCGACGTTTGAATACGTCGAAGGGTCGCAGGTCACCGCATTGGTCAACCTGGACTGGACTGTTAAGGACGATAGTGGCGGACGCACACAGCCAGCGGGCTACCGCGTCACCATGACGCTTATCAATAACAAGTGGCAGGTCAGCGAAATGCTACCGGGGCTGGTTGCAGAAGCCACCGCAACTGCGGGAGAAGGTCAAGGCGGCGCCGCGGGTGCCGGCGACGGCATTGGGACAGTCAACGACCTGAAGTAGCGCGCACGGCTATTTCCGCAGCTAAAAGCGGGAAAGCGGCCATAGTTCATAATCAGGGATGCGCGGGGAAGACCCCGGTCGCATCCTCCGATAACCACCAAAACACTTTCAAGGAGACACCACATGTTCTATGAGATTTTGGCTCAGCAGCAGTCAGGCGGCGGGCAGGGCTCGGCGGGTATCACCAACGCCATCAACAACACCACGCAGCAGCTGCAGATCATCGGCGGTGCTGTCGCAGCGCTGGCCTTCATCGCTGCGGTCATCATCGGCCTGGTCATCGTGATCCGCGGTGGCAACATTCAGCGACTGATTGGCCCACTGGGGGCCGTGCTTGGTGGCGCATTCATTCTCGGCATCGGAACCGCTGCCGTTGGTTGGCTTATCAGCCTCGGCCAGTCTGTCTCCGGTTAATCGACTGAGAGACTCGCAATGTCGAATCCGTATGAGTTCCGCGATTACACACTGCTGAAAAATCACCAGGTTAGAGTCTGGAAACTCTCAGACCAGGTGGACTTAAAGCTTTTCGGCGGCCTCGTTGCTCGTGTTGCCGGTATCGCGATTGCTATTGCCATCGCGGTGGGATTCATCGTATTCGTCGTAGCAAGCATTATCGGGTTGCCGTCACCAGTGGTTTTCGCGCTGATAGCTGGCGGATCTCTTGGCACATGGTTTTACCGTCGAGCAACGTCTGAAAGCGTAAAAACCGACCCCATCACGGCGCTGAAAAAGATTATTCGTCGTATCACCGCTCCTCGTCGCTACGCCGGAGCGGTGACCGCCGAAACAAAGGCAACCAAAATTCACTGGCAGGTCATTCTGTGGCGACCGCATGACAACACCGCCGATATTGGGACAATCCGCCAGTTCAATTCGTACAACCCGCAGCCAGTTGGCTACGACGAGCGCAGGGAAGACCCGCCAGGATATGCCGACATTCTCGTTGGCTACCGCGACCCGTTTAACCCGCAGAAGTTCGTCGAATACGACTACCCCGACTAAGAGGTCTTCACGATGAGGAAGAACGCACCCCAGGAATCTACTGAAAAGAGAAAGTGGTGGCAGCCACGTAAAAAGGATGCGGCCGCCAAGGCTGCGGAACTCCTTGATGCACGTCGGCTGGACTACCGCTACGCGCAAGATGACCCATTCCTATTTATCAAGGGAGAATCGGTCTGGACAGGCGTTATTCTATCCACCACGTCTGATGAATACGCCGCTGGCGAAGAGCAGATCGCGGCTGTGCAGCGCAACGTGCAAATCTACGGTGACCTCTCCACGCACTTCGTAAATGCGTACAAGGAAGATGATGTCACCATTCAAACCATCACGCGCTTTGCCCCAGTCAACGCAAATCAGTGGCAGGAAAGCTACCTAAAGAACTGTTGGGATCCAACGAAGCTGTTTGCGTCCCTGATTGAAAACAAGGTACGACCGCACCTGGAGGAAACCGCTCCCGAGCGTCGCCAATACCTCTTGGTTCGGCTTGGAGACTTCAAGGCACCCCGGCAGGTTGACCCTCTAACACAGATACTTGGCCGCAGTGCAGGTGTCGCAGAAGAGGTATTCAACGAAAAAGACCTGTCGAAGTTCCGCAAACGAGCACGTGAAACGTGCGCGATTCTGACCCAACACGGCGCATCGCTGATGTACCGCAATGACCTCAACTGGCTGATTCAAAAGGCTCTGTACGGGCATTTCCCGGTCAATAATGTCACCGGCATTAATCGCACCCGACCGTGGCGCGGTGGCTGGTTCGACGAGATTGTCAACATCTCGGCCGACATTGAGGATGACTACGTGCGCGTGAAGAACCCGCACCCGGAAAATGGCTGGGGGGAGTATTCCTACATCACGACCCTGACCGTCGAGTACCCAGACCCGACAGTGCCGTTTGAGTACTCCGGTGCCTGGGGGCGTCTGCTCAAGACAATGCCACGTCCCGTAGACGTAATCTGGCCGGCCACGATTCTGTCTGCAGAAAAGTGGCGCCGACTTGCGAAAAAGCTGACCAAGAATGTTCTGGACGAAGCAAATGTGCGGCAGGAAGTCGGCGCCCAGCACTCCGAGTCTTTCGATCGGAAATGGGAGGCCGCAGAGACACTGAAGCACGAACATGAAATCGGCGCAAAGCCGGTTCTTGTGCATCAGCAGCGACTGACATTTGCTGCTGCATCACCGGAAGAGCTGACGAAAATCACCACCGACATCATCTCGATGTTCGGGGAAAGTGCTCGTGTTCGCCGACCAATTGGCGACCAGGGCTACCTGCTTGAAGACCAGCTTCCAGGGGACATGACACCTCCGAAGGGAAGGCGCGGGCAGCTCCCACCAAGTGTGGGGCGTCTTTTCATGTCGAACTTTAACCAGAGCATCGACGTGGAAGACGAACAGTGGAGCGACCTCGAAGCGCTTGCATACGCTCGTCTCGATTCATCCACGCTGGTAGGCGATGCAGTGGAGTTCCGTGGTGGGCAACCTATTTCCTGGCAGGGAATGCAGATTGGCTACACTCTCGACACCGGAACGGCAGTCCACTTCGACCCGCTCGTACAGATGGCGCGTAACCGAGGAGCTGGCATCGTCATCATCGGCGCCTCCGGCGGTGGTAAGTCCTCGCTGGCACTGACCCTATTTTTCTGGGTGAGCGAATCTGGCACGCAGACCATCGTCATTGACCCAAAGAACGACTTTGAGGCGTTTGTCTACTACCTATCGTTCGGAAATCAGGTCAATCTCCCCGGATTCACCGAGGAAGCCCAAGCGGGTATCCTCGGCGGGCCTGACAGCAAGTTCCGGCCCACCAATCCGCAATTCTGGGCTGATACCGCAATCGTGTCTCTCGGCAATGGTGCCCCCGGAGCATTGGATCCGTGGGCTATTGCCGGCGGTACAGGTGATTCTGCGTACATGCAGGGCGAGAACTTGGCGCGTGACGTGATGAACCTGGTCTTCTTGGAAAAGGATGACCGCAAGATTCTCAATACTGCGTTCCAGAACATGCGAGATCAGCACCTCAATCACCCAGGGGTTTCCGAGCCATCATTGTCGGAGCTGGCGCAGCACCTCGGAGCAGAGATTGAGCTCAATGAAAAGGCGTTGGAAGATTCCAAGACCACGCCAGGTGATGCGATTCTTGTTCGTGAGGAACTGCGTCGTATCCGCAGTGTGCAAGATCAACTAGTTCGTGCGGAGACGCGGCAGTTTGGTCGCTTGATGTTCGGTAAGTCACGTGCGCGCGAGCCGTTCCGAGTGGGCAATAAGCGCCGGACAATTATCACTCTTCTTGGCCTAACCCCGCCGTCTCAGAACACGCCTGTGTCTGAGTGGGATGAAAATACTCGTGATGCTGCAGCTGCGATGCTGATTGTTCTTCGTGAAATTGAGCGCATGATGGGTAAGACCACTCGTGTGCAAAACCCGCGAGGAAACTTGCATGGCTACCCGCCTCGGTCGCTATGGGTGGACGAGTTCTACTTCGTGGCGGCAATCCGGGCTGGTCGTGTGTTGCTCGATCGTCTGGCCCGTCAGGGACGCTCGCTGTACTTCTCGCTCGTCCTGATTTCTCAGCAGGCACGCGACCTCAAGGCGTTGGATGAAGACCAGGGCAGCGATGAAGATGCATCGGTCAACCAGTTCGCTACTCGATTCGTGTTCCGTCAAGAAGGCTTGAGTGAAGCAAGTGATGCGTTGTCACTGCTTAAGCCAACGGCAATGAAGAACTTGACGGACATGGAGCGAAACGCAATGGCTATGCGATTGATGTCGCCTGGTGATGGTGGCACGCTTCTGCCTGGCCAATGCGTGATGCGTGATGTGGATGGACGTGTGGCTACCATCGCTGTAGACCGATTGTTCCGAGAAATCGAGGCGGCGACTCAGACAAATCCGTCGCAGCGTTCTCGGGCACAGTCAGAGCCAGTATCGGCAGATGGAACCGAATGGACAGTCCACACCGAGCTTCGTGACCGCCTGCGAACCGGCATGATTACAAGCGAGATTGGCAGCATTCGAGAAGCCATTAACGATGCTCGCGACGAGTCCGCAGAGTTTGACGAATACGCTGCTGTCCTGTCCGTCTAGGAGCCGATGCCGTTCTAAAAGGCGGAAAGCGGCGGTGTGTGACACTAATTGCGCCATGCACCATAACCGCACGTAGATAGGAACGGCTCGGATGCCGAAAGCAATAGTTCAGGAGGTGGAGGCACCGCCTATCGGGCCTTCACAGTCACACACATCATCCCGCCTCAGCAGACTTCTTAGCTGGTGGGGTGAGGATCGCACTGTAACCCTGAGCCGCCGAATCGGTGGCACAGGGCTTATGCTGTCTAGCTTTTACGCCATCGGCGGCCCCGGAGCCGCACTTACAGTCGCGACGCTGATGGTTGCAATCTGGGGCGCGAAGCCACTTATCGCGCGCTGGCCAGAGCAACTAGGCTCTCTCGTTTCCTTCGCTGCAACATGGACGCTTGCCATGCTGTTTTCTGGGGTCATGGGGCCCGATCTTGCAATGGCCGGCTCACATGACTTAGGAGCAGGTTTTGCTATCGGAGCATTCCTGCTCACTGTGTTGGTGTGGGTCGCCCCGGCAGGAAACTGTCATCGTGGGTGGTCTACCTTTATTGGTCTTATCCCAATCAACGTTGGCATGTTTATCGCAGCCGCGTGGCCACAGCACTCCGGTGTCACGTCCCTTATCGCAGCCAGCCTCGGGTGCGCACTCATCTTTTTGCGTCTGCGCCACCATGCTGGGCAGGCCATGCAGAATGAAGATGCTCGCAAGAAGCGGCGCATCCGAACTGTCGCAGCGGGAATTATCGGCGGCATCCTTCTTATGAGCGTGGCCGCGGTTGCCACGCCCCCTAAAGCCAACGCAATGTTCGGCATTTTCGATGACAAGCTGTGCTCGATGATGTCCCCGGAAACCACACAGGAGCCGATTGGTACTGGCCCAGAAAGCTGGTTTCCTCCAAAGAACTTTGCCCAGATCCCAGCACAACAGACTCAAGAAGGAGTGCCGAACCCTCCTCCATATCTCGATACTCCATTGAAAATGGAGGGAGACCTCGACAAATACACCCTGTTTGAGGTTGCAGGCCTGCGCGGACTGCGCTTTGTTAACTGGACGCACACAGCATCAGGCGGCTACGACTGCTCATTTGGTGCATTTATGTCTGTGAACTCAGGCAACTCAATCAACACGTTGTCGCGCGCAATCTTGCAGGCCGTCATCGCATTGAAGGAGTACTCGCAGACGAAAAACCCATTTGCGGCACTGTATGCGCAGTTCTCACCGATGCTCGATGTCTTCATCACCATCGCAATGTCAGCTTTTGGTCTGCTCTACATGGTGTCTCTCATCGTGCTGCTCTTTAAGCTCGTGAAGGGCGGAAGCCTCCAGACGCACGGCGGCAAGCTCATGGGAGGGCTCTTGGCGGCATTCCTCTTTGGCGTGGTCTACAACGGCAGCATTCTGACAGCTTCGATGGAAAACCCCAACGGAAGCCTGTTTTACGAGGTCATGTCCGATGCTGACTCCTTTGTCGGCACACTCAATGCGGCAGTTGCCTCCGAGGTACTCGATGGTATCCCAGATGCAGAAAGCTCAATGTGCCGAAAGCCTGAGGGTGGCACAAATAGCGTTGAGGATGGTCAGCGGTACTCCTCATGTCTGATGGCAGAAGTCATAGCGTATCGGCCGTGGGCGAAAGCGCAGTTCGGAATTAGTGGCGAAAGACAGATTGAGCCCAATGTGAAGCCCGTCGAGGGGGCATCAAACAGCAAAGATGGTGACCCTAAGGCGCTTCCTTGCTACAACAACTACAACGGCTGCTCTGATATTCGCAGCTACCTTATTGCACAGGCCGGTGGCCCGTCGTATATCCAAGACTACGAAAAGTGCCTGTCATCCAACGGGTACGAGATTCCAGGGCCAGACGATGACGCCGATCCACCTGAGATTGACCAACTCCGTGTATGCGACCCGTACTACGCCGTTGCTGAAGACTTCTTCCAGAAGCAACGAACCGATAAGACAAAGGCTCAGGGCACGGAGATGCTGCTGTCCTATACAGGCAGATCTGGCGGGCACGCATCCAGCGCATTCTTTGGATTAGTCGCGGCGGTAGTCGTTGGCGGCATCATCGCAGTGATTGCGGCCGCAACCTTGATGGCCCACTTCCAGCTGCTATGGCTGTTTTTGACCGGCCCGTTCTACTTCCTCGGTGCAATGCTTAGAGGCTTCGAGGTAGTCAACAAGTGGGGCGCTCAGGTTATCCAGACCTTCATCCTTCGGATGTTCTATGGCTTTGCGGTCACCGGCATCATTCTGGCTATCAGCATTATTGCAGTGCTCGATGTGTCTTCTGGTTTCCGAATGCTCTTGCTTGGTTTGATGGTCGGCAGCGTCATTAAGGGACTCCGTAAGCTCGATGCGATGACCGCTTTCGGCGGCGCTGAGCCTGCCGGATTTAGCTCAGGTGGCATGAAGGTCGGTGCTGCTGCAGCCGGTGTCGCCGGGTACAAGGGCGGTACGGCGGCAGCAAGGTCTGCTGTTCGTGCAGCACCGCGTGTGGGCAAAGGCGTTGCCGGCGCTGCCGGAGCTGCTGCTGGCAAGGTGTTGCCGACGAAGACCATCGGTAAGGGCGTGGACTTTATCAACAGTTCCGAAAAGGCTGGCAAAAACATGGTCGCTAGTAGGGCTGGAAGTATCGCTGGGGCCGTTGTCCCCGGAAAGGGTGCTGCTGGTGTAGTTAGTCGAGCCGCCGATACCGTCAAGGCGAAGTCGAGTGCAGTTTCCGAGAAGGTTTCCGAAGTTGCAAACCAGAAGGCACCATTTAAGTCGAGCTATGCGGCGTCAAGGGTGGCACCGTCGGAAACCAAGGTAGAGCGCGTTGATAAGAGCTCGGGGGTTAGCCGCGACAGTGGTTCGACTGCGCGCAGGGTAGCTTCGAGCCAGCCAAATTCGAACCAGGGAACACAAGCCGGCTCGGCATCTCGCACACCAGTACAGCGGCGACGCTCAAGGTCAGCGGATAACTTCGACGATCCGACCGGAACTCTTGGTGGAGGGTCATCGTCGCAGCGAGATCGCCGTCAGAACCGTCGAGGACACCGAGATGATGCTTCCAAGTTCAGTACCGAAGATAAGGCCAACCGGATGCCTGGGGCGAAAAGTCGGGACAGCAAACCGGCAGGGTCTGCTCAGGGAAGCCGAAATGCTGATGAGTCACGGCCGCAACGGCCACAGCGCAACGAACCTCGGCCAGCGCAAGACCGCTTGAGGCAGGCTCGCAGGTCTGCCCAACGCAGAACATCCGGCAGGCCGCCCTTCGATGGCAACGATAAGTCCGAATAAACCCCAAATATGGAGGAAAAATGACTACCGAAACTCCCGATGTAGCACCGGCACCTCCGTTGGTTGCCGAGGGCACAGCCTACCGATTCGTTGACGATGAAGGTGACCTGTATTTGGTCATCGACGGAGTTGTCGAGGAGGAATCGACTGCAACAATGGTGCTGCCGGTTAGTAATGACACGCTTGCGGTTTTCGCTGACATCGCCAATCAGCGTCTTACACCGGAGGAAGGCGATGACGATGAACCGAATGACGGAGAAATCGCCGATGATGAACCGTCCTGGGGCAAGCGCATGGGGCGAAGAGTCAAGAAAGTGACCACAGACCCTGCGGGCGTCAAAGGGCTGTTGGAGTCTAGCTCTCCGCAGAGCAGTATCAAGGGGCTGGATATACCTACGCTTCTGGTCATGGTCGTAGGCGTTATCAGTGTTCTGTTGGTGATTGGATCATGGATTTTCTAGACAAAATGGCCACACAGGCTCAGGGGATTGCCCATAGTCCCGGAAGGCGGGCGGCGTTCCTTACTGTTGCCCTCGCGGCAATCAGTATGTCTGCCCCGCCGACCAGTCTGGGGGTCGGCGTTGCGTTGTTCCAGCTTGCGCTGTGGAGTGTGCTCGCGTTTTCCTGCGCGACGGTAGCGAAGCAGTCTGACGTACCTAAGACAGTGAGCACACTTCTTCAGGTTGCGGTTTTTATTGTGTGGGCAGGCGTTTTAATACTCGAAGTGCTGCCGCACGTTACCTAAAGGGCCGCTGTCGAGACCGTTCTATCTCCGTGGGGAAAATGAACGCAACAGATGGAAAAGAATAGGCCAGCAGGTAAGCGGATGGTTGTCATAATTTCTCCGACACCAAAGGAGACACCACCTTATGACCTCCATCCGCACCCACCGCAAAAGCAGCATCGCGCTTCTATGTGCAGCAACAGCATTTCTTGCCGCATGTTCGTCTGAGGATGAAAAACAGCCCGAAGAGCAGGTCACTACTGCCACTGAACAGTCTGACCCGGAGCGCAATACCCCGACACGGCCAGTCCCGGACTCCACCGAGACAATCATGCCGACTGTGCGCAGCGCTCCTGACCCGGTTGATGGGCTAACAGAAGATGCCGCGATCGTTACTGCTCAGCGTTTTATCGAGCAGTGGGTGCAGTTTTCACCATCACGTCCCGACGCTAAGCAGTACTGGTTCTCGTCGTGGGAGAAGTCTGCAACATCTGAGTTCCGCGCGTCGATGCGTCGCCAAGCCGACCCACTGTGGTCATGGACGTGGAACCAGGGCAAAAAGACGTGCTGCGTTGAGTTTCCCGGAAAGCCCGAAGCAGTTGTAGGCGATAAAGCCGCGGTTGCCAAGGTTCCACTTGCTCGATGGGTGATGCCTATTGAAGGCACTCAAGCCGAAATTGAACAGGCCATGACTCAGGAGGAGAAAACCTACCTGATTTGGATGACCGCTCGCGGTGAGAAGTTCTCCATCGACCGTGTAGACGAAGTGCCTGCTGACGCAGTTCTGCCTGGCGAGGTCTAGTCAATGGCGCAACAGAAAAGCGATACGAAAGAGGCTGTCAAGCGCGTAGCCGTAGGGCTAATTAAGAAGAAAATTCTCCTTGCCGTTGGCCCGACAGCGCTAGTCATTATCGCTGTCATCATTGCCGTCGCACTGATTATGAGCTTAGGTGTCGTGATTTTCGGTGGTGGCGGCGCCGGTGACAGCGAAGGCGGTACTGACCAACAGTGCTTGGATGTCGGCACACCGACACCACAGCTCGGTGGCGTCACGCGAGGATCATCTGGATCATCATCGGGTGGATCGCCGACCGGAACAGCAGAAATCTCCGAAGATGACTTAGGCCTACCCGTACCGTATGACTGGGTAAAAAACCCTACCTCTGGCTTTGGCCCACGATGGGGATCGTTCCATGACGGCATCGACTACGCTTACGGCCCGGAAGTGATGGGACACCCGATGTACTCGGTTGCAGACGGCACAGTTGTCGCCGCCGGCCCGGCCACAGGATATGGCAACTGGGTGCGCATCATGCATGACATTGATGGCCAAAAGGTGGAGAGCCTTTATGGGCACATCGAAGATGGTCATCTGTATGTCAAGGAAGGTGACCAGGTAAAAGCTGGTGACCACATCGCAGACGTAGGCAATGCAGGATTCTCCTCGGGCCCGCACCTTCACTTCGGTGTCTACCCAGGCGGGTGGAGCCAGGGAGGTGGTGTCGATCCTGAGCCGTGGCTCCCTAAGTTCCAGGAAGCAGCTAAAAAGTCCGGTGGGCGCAGCAGCGGAGATAGCCAAAAGGAGGACAAAGACAGCGATCGGGCTCGCACAGAGGAAACATCCTCCGAAACCGGCTCGACAGACGGCATTGTTTCCGTCGCAGACTGGGAGAAACTGGCCGAATGTGAGGCGGGTGGAAACTGGCAAACCAGCACCGGCAATGGCTACAGCGGTGGACTGCAGTTCGCCGCTCAAACCTGGTCGGCATTCGGCGGCGACGAGTACGCCCCTACTGCAGATAAGGCCTCAAAAGAAGAGCAAATGGAGGTCGCCAACAATATCCTTAAGAGTCAGGGATGGGGTGCATGGCCTGCATGTACTGCAGGGTTTGGCCCAGAGTTTACAAAGCTGAAGCCAGCACCGGAAGGAACCTTCGTCAAGGGTGAGTCATCTGATGATGAGAAGGACGATAAGAGTTCAGATGATGACCAACGCTCCCAAAATGGAAGCAGCAGTGGAAACTCTGCTCGCGTAAAAGCGGGAGATGTCCTGCCGAAGGTCGATAAAGGCAACTACGGAAATGTCAATAGCCCTGTTGAAAATGGTCTGCAGTCTAACGCGCTGAAAGTCATCCGCAACGTTCACGCACGCTATCCCGAGGTGGAAACCTACGGTGGTCTTCGCCCCGGCGACAGGCTTGACCACGGCACTGGCACAGCCATTGACATTATGATTGTGCCTCATACTGACCCAGCGTGGGTCGCGCTCGGCGACGAGATCAACGCTTGGCTGCAGAATAATGCCGAAGACTTAGGCATTAAGTACCTCATTTGGAAGCAGCGTATTTGGCACCCCGGATCTCCTCCCGATAAGTGGGACATGATGGAAGAGCGCGGTGACCCTACGAACAACCACTACGACCACATTCACGTCTCTGTCAATCCAGACGAATCACCCAGTGCAGCCACAGAGGTAAAAGCAATCCCCGGCATGGATGACCCCTACGGGCCACCGGAAACCACTGTCGATGGAAAGGAGGGAGAAGACGCCGGACAACTCACCCGTGAAGACGGCACACCAGGGCGC
Source organism: Corynebacterium sp. LK31 (assembly GCF_014335015.1). NCBI lineage: Bacteria > Bacillati > Actinomycetota > Actinomycetes > Mycobacteriales > Corynebacteriaceae > Corynebacterium > Corynebacterium sp. LK31. The sequence continues at coordinate 17,722 of NZ_PDGW01000029.1, forward strand.
GGCGCGATCTCCGGTGATACATCCTCGGTTGGCACCGGAAATGCCGCCGATGGGGAAGCGGCAAAGGCTTTCCCCGGCATTAGCCCCTACACCCCGGAAGGGCCACAGCTGGCGATGGAGCTCAATCAAGAGCAGCAATCCGTAGTGCAGGCTATTGACTCGGCCGCAAAGGAATCACGGCTGCCCGAAGATAAGCAGCCCCGAGCAGCCGTACTTGCTGCAGCGCTCGCCGGTCAGTCCAGCAACTTCATCAACCGTCGATCCGCCGATGACCGCAACCGGGTTGGCATCTTTGCCGAAGCTGGATCTCGAAACACCTCCAACCGGCTTTTGGAAGACCCCAAGCAGGTTGCCCGTGGCTTCTACAAGAAGCTCCGCGAGGAATACAAGGACGATGACTCATGGGCTACAGATCCGCTCAATGAAGTCATTGTTCGCCTGTACCCAGAACGAGAGTCCCTTAAAGACGAGCTAGTGAAGTGGGAGAATATCGCCATTGATGCAGTGGCGAAACTGTGGCACACAGAAGGCGCTGAAAAGGGAGACACAATCTCCTGGTCAAAGTTCGACGGAACGATTGACTGCGCCTTGGGGGCGTTCCCAGGGGAAGGAACATCGGGATCGTCTTCGAGGTCGGGCACATCGAGCACGGGTGCTGCACTAAAGGAAGGTGAAGTCCCCGAGGAGTTCGTTAAGTGGATCAAGCTTGGAGCAAAGGTATGCGACGCGGTTACTGAGCCAGTCCTGGCAGCTCAGCTGTACTTGGAGTCTGGGTTTAAACAGCACGGCCACAACAGTGCTGGAGCAGCCGGCTACTCGCAGTTCATCGACGGAACGTGGCAAGCGTATGGCTACAAGGTTGATGAAAACGGTGAGCCCATTGGCCCGCCTGGGTCTGGTGATCGCAACAATGTCGGCGACGCGGTAATGGCGCAGGCGCGATACAACTGCGATAACGCAGAGACTATCGAGAAAGCAATGGATGAAGGGAAAGTCACTGGTGACCCGACCGAGCTTATGCTTGCCGCCTACCAGGCAGGTGTAGGAAATGTTCTCCGGTTTGGTGGTCTGCCGACCGACATCAGCGATGGCAATATGACGCCGGCGGAGTATGCCCAGCACATCGTGGAGACGTCAAAGCAGTTTGAGGATGCCACAAAGAAACCGTCCAGTAGCTCCGATAAGAAGAAAAAGAGCTCGTCGAACGATTTGAAGTCCAAGATCATCGAAGAGGCTGAGTCACAGCTGGGTGTCCCGTATTCGTGGGGCGGTGGCTCACTTGATGGCCCATCGGAAGGATTTGGGAACGGTGGCGCAGGCATTATCGGCTTCGACTGTTCAGGCCTGACTCGATACGTGGTGTGGCAAGCCTCAGGAGAGAAAATCGACATCTCACGCAGCACCAGTTCGCAGCCGCAGTCGAAGTACTTGCGCAAGGTCGATAAGCCCGAACCTGGAGATTTGGTCTACACCCCCGGCCATGTCGCCATCTACGTCGGAGACGATAAAACCATTGAAGCCTACGACATTGGTGAAGATGTCCGGTACGGCAAGTACAACCCCAACAGCACTGCTTACGAGGTTGTTCCAGGTGGAGAAAAGGAGTAGCTATGAGGCATTTAGCACCCGCCATGCGGAAAACCGTGGCAGCTGCGTTATGTGCAGGATTGCTGTGCAGCGCCGCTGCTTGTAGTCGGGATCAGGGGGAGCCGGTAGAGCAGACCATTGAGCAACACGACGAGATGATTAGCCGAACGATGCTCTATCCCAGCGATCTCACTGTTGATTACGCGCAGCCGGACTCCGTGGCCACAGCATTTGTAGAAATCGTTGAGAATCACGATGCTGCTACAGAAAAGGAAGAATGGGCAAGCGTTGCTCGCGCGACAGAGCTGATGACCCCGGAGTCAGCTGCTGCCTACACGTCGGATTTTAATGGCGGCACTGAGACGCGCTGGGAAGACTGGGTGCGCTGGGAGGCTTTCACCACAGCGATTCCGGCTTTCGCTGATGACGTGAGGCCGCCAGATACGGAGAACGAGGTTTTCCGCATTGTTGATGCGCATATTCAGGTTGAAACTCCCGGCGACCATGCGGCTCATGACGTTGTTCGCACTCATTTCCTCATGCTTCAGAAGGTAGATGAGTCATGGCAGGTTGCTCGTTGGAATATTTCAACGCCCGTCGATAAGGCACAGGAGTCTATGAAGTGAGAAAAACACCACGATTTCTACTTGTGGCAGTAACAGTCAGTATCGGTTTGGTTGTGGCATCATGTGGTTCGGATTCTTCCGATAAGGCAAAGAACCCGCAGGATGACCTTCCAGAGCAGACTATTCGCACGACCACGGAGAATGCCTCGCCGCAAATGGATCGAGATTCCTTGCCTCAGGAGTCGAATACAGAAATTAATTGGTCAGATCCAACGGATGTGGCGAAGAAGTGGCTGGAGTTTCGCACCACGTTTCTGGCCAGCGATATTTCCAACCCCGATGTGCTCATTGAGCGCTCCAACGTGGCAACCACCGACGAATACAGAGAACGCAGCGCTCCTGTGACCAATCCTGACATTGTGCGTACTGGAAGTTGGTTCAATGCCGGCGAAGATCCCGATGACCCAATTGTCCTTGTCACGTCCCTCGTGGAGCTGGCCGATCGTGCTAACCCCGTGTTCGCCGACGATGTAGTCACTCAGAGGGTGCTGCGCACTGAAGAAACTCCAGTGGCTGCTTCCGGGAAAAAGTCGAAGCCACGTAAGCAGCGGGTGGAGGTGTCCCTAAAGAAGGTCGAGGATCGCTGGCTGGTTGATGATGCACGATTTATCAACCTGGATAATTGATACCGGCCAGCAGGTCTCATCCGTGCGATAGGCTGCGGTGCATGAGCACCACACACGCCACAACGCGCATAATTCAGTCCACTGAGGTCGATACGCGATGGAAATGGCTCCTGTTCGTAGGCAGCGCCATCGCGGTGTGTGCGATGCTGTATTCACTGGATTTCGGTCCCGGCAAGGCGCTAGTTGATTTCTTGATTGTTGTAGGCACTGTCCTTGGTTTGTGGGCGATTGACCGTCGCCCAACTAGGCCGGGGTTATGGCGTCTTGCCCCTGCCGCAGTGCTATCTGCCGCGGTGCTGGCTGCTGGATTCAGTGGCCAGGCTTGGGTCGCATTAGGGATTGCCCCGGTCGGCTTCATCGCGGCAGAAGTCTTTTCTGTCGGCCGACGCGAGCTCAAGCAGCTCCAGGCTGATGGCATATCTAGCGAGGCTCGGCCATTTGGTTTGAAACAAGCGTCGTTTCCAGCGTGTAAGCGCGACCTCCGACGTTATGAAGAAGTCCGTGATGAAGTTCGGGAACTGCCGGAGCCAACGGTGGCTCTAGAAAACAGTGCCAAGGCCGAAATCCTTGCTGTTAACCGCTCGGGAATCTTCCTGTTTACCCCGATCGAGTTTGACGGCGATTTGGTGCGCGATATTGCTTACCAGCCCGCGAGCCCGACGGAACGCGCTGCCAGCGACGAGAACTGGATGCGGATGCTGCATATCTACTCGACGCACATTTCAACCCACGGTCGTTACAAAGCAACCGCGGAAGACGGCCAGAGCGTAAACATCCCTGACCTCGATGAGTTTGTTCTACGTTTTGCTGACGTCTACGGAGATGAGGCATTTCTTGCCACCGACGAACTAGCTGTCAGCGAGTTCATCGCCAACAGCGATGTCGCAGTGGACGAATTGCTGCCGGCGCAAACTGTGCATTCCGCCGCACAAGCTGCTAATCGGCTGTGCCTGCGCGAAGACATGCCTATTCACATTGTCTACGTGGTGTTCGGAGCACGAATGGATTATGGCTTCGGGAGGGTGCGCATCGAGCGTGATGGAGTGCTCTTTGGCCAGGGCTGGTTATGCGCGCCAGGGGATATTGAGAATTTCCTTGACCACATGCCAGAAGCCCTGACACAGGACTCGCATGTGGATGCGGTTGCGCAGGGCTTTAAGACGTTGGTGAATAAACCCGTTATGACAATTGGCCAGTAGGCAATCGTCGTAACAGATCTGTGGCTACTTTTCCCAGTAGACCTGGTTGGTGAAAGTCCCGGAATTGACTGCGGACTTGATCTGATTAGCGAGAACAAGCGCCGATGATTCCGCTGCTTCGTCGCCCTTCTGCTCGCTATCGGCCTCAACGAGCACCCATGCGGCTGCATCGGGGCGAGCATAAACGCCGGTGGTTAGTCCGTACTTTTTATCGTCGTACTGTGCAATGAACTCGGTGGCTTGCGACGAGATGTTGCTGACCTCCGGGGCCGCTAGTCCTAGTTCTTCTCCCTTAGCGAATGCGGAATCCATGATGTTGGAGGCGCCGCGCAAATCATTGGCGGTTACCTTCGTGACCGGAATCATGGATGCGTCGTCCAGCTTCACCTCATCGAGCTTCACGTGGCTGGCATCGGCGGCCATGACGGTAATGGTGATGTTGTCCAAATCTCCGCGCTGCTTCTTGATGCCAAGGTTCTTCACCTCGGCAGTACAGGGCGTAATGCCGTCCTGGGCGGTGCCGCTTTTGAAATCAACAGTGACATCCTGCCAGGTTCCACCCGACTGCATACTGTTCCAGCGCACCAGGTTTTCCAACCACGCTTGGTAATCGTCGGCGCAGCCCTGGCTTGTCATCGCAGAAATGGTCGCATCGGAAAGCTGCTGCTTCGGCTTGGTTGGGGCCGGCATGTCATCCGACGATGAAGAAGAGCCTCCGTCGGTCTTGTCACCGCAGGAGGCAAGTCCGAAAACGCTCAGAGCAACGGTGGTGGCGACAAGCGCAGTCTTGGTGAAAAAAGCGGGTTTACGCATCTGTGTTCCTTCGTGGCGCGAAAAGCTTTTGGTGTTTCAAGTAGTAACTACTAGCACCCGTCCGCTTCCCGCACAGTGCAGATGCAGAAATCCGATGGGAAGCAACTAAGGAGCGACCGGAATATCGGCTGGTCGCGTCCATTCCTCGCCTTCCTTCAGGTAACTCTTCCAGAACTCGTTGCGGTAAATTGCGCCAGCGAGTGCTGCAACATTTCGGGTCTCGCCTTCGTCGAGATCGTGGATCCGGGCTAGACGGTCAGCGATGACTGAGGGCAATTGTCCGTCACGAAGGTAGTCCGCGACAACATCGCATTCAGATGCAGTGAACTTAGTCATCGTTCTTCCTTCCTGGTAATCACTTTCTGTGTACTTGCAAGTTTATTATGCGACATCGTTGTTTACTCCTGGCCGAAATGAACTATGCGGCCTTGGCCATTGCGGAGTCGAGCACGCCATCTTGTGCCTCAGCTGCCATTTCTTCGTCTACGAGGTAGACCGTGGGCATTCCGTTGATTCCTTTTTTCTCCACCCGCACGCACCGCATTTGGTGGCCTGGGGCGAGGATGACTTCATCTTCACCGGAGAAATTCGAGATCGCTTTTACCGGCAGGCCATTGCGTGTGGAAGCCACGATGAAGTATCCGTTGCTGCTGCCCCCGGAAAATCCTGACGCGGTTCCTGGGTTGGTTGTGAAACTGGAAACCTTGCCCATTTCCACGCGAGAGCCGGGGGAGAAGGCAGTTTCAAAGTACTCGTCGGCTGTGCCTTTCCACCCGGAGGGAATGCGGGTGCCGCGGGCAATCTGGATGGGTTTATCAAGAATGGGCTTTTCTTTGAGTGTCTCAAAGGCTTTCTCTAGCCGTTTGACGGTGGTGGCTGTGGACTTTGATGGTGTCACTCCGTCACGGCCAGTAATTGCAGCGTTGATCGCTTTGTATGAGCCGCCTGTGTATGTGGTCAGAGCCTGCCTCTGAGTCGGTGGTAAAGCATCGAGGAACGGCTGGGCTGCTTTCACAAGCGGCGTTTGCTGAGACAATGAAATAGCGCCCGAACCAGTATTGACGAGATTGCTGCCGGATTGGCTGAATCCCCATTTGGCTAGATCGTCCTTAGCACCGGAGATAACCGAGTAGTCCTTGGACGTCACACTTCCCCAGGCTCGAATGCCCGACCGATACATCGAGTCGTACACCGACTTATCCATGTCAGCGGGAATTGGCGAGTGGTCGAAGTGTGGGATGATGCCGCCAAAGCGGGTCGGCGTGCCCAATGCCTGCTTCTTGGCCTTGTCGTAGGCTGCTTGTGCCTCAATTGTCGAAGCGCCAGCTTTAAGTGCGGCCGTTCGGGCTTCTTCACCCTTGGCTTCGGCGTTGAGTAAGCGTACCCGTTTTGCGTGTCGCGAGACCGCATCGTCAATAGCGACGTCAATTGGGCCGGTGACAGTGAGGTCTATGACCTTTTCTTTGACGTCAATGTCAGTCAACGCCTGCTTGACGTATTTGCGTGCTGCTTCCTTTGATGTGCAGTTTTCGAGCGCTTCCGACATGCTTTTCAGCTGCGCATCACGCTTCATCTGCCACACTTGTTTTTCCAGGTCGGAAGCGTCTTCAGGCAGAGAAGTTAGCGGCTGAACTTTCGGAAGTCGGTTGATCTTGGTGACGGCCTCCTTCTTCGAGTAGGCAGAGCCGATGGGATAGCAGATGCCATTGACCTCTTGGTACAGCGAAAAGTCAGAAGCGCCATTGCGGACGATGACACCACCGCCATCGAGCCTCCGGCCTTCAACAGGCGTATCGGAGCCATGCACGATTACTTGCGCAGTTTCGTAGACCGAGGAATCGCGCTTGCCCATCTTGGTGGAAATCTCGCCGCCGATCGCCGCGAGAGAGTCCATGTCGATACCGGAGTTCTGCACTGCGACCTGTTTCAGGGCTTCAATGCGCTTAGGGTTATCCTTCAGGTTTGCCAGAAACGCATCAGTTTCCTCGCTAGAGGTAAGTTCGCCGGCAACAATCTTGTCAATGGCCTGCAAGATTTCTTCGTCTGACGAGTCGGCCGGAATCGCAGCGATGGTCTCCAGGGCTGCCTTTTGCTCACCAGTGACGGCTTCCTTCTTGGCTGATGCAAGAATTGCGTTGAGTTTGTCCTGGTCGATGCCATTATGGGCGGAAGGTAACTTAGTTTCGTCGAGAATCTCCTCGGCGTTGAGGTCGAGGGACTGGATGACATCGCCGAGGAGGCTCGGGGGAGACTTCTTTACCAGTTCGGAGGTCTCTTCCATGCCTATGCTGTTCAGGTACTCAGCGAGCTTTTTTCGTGCCTGACGTGCATTCCTGCGGTTGGCCGCGGCCTTGGCCTTCGCTTGTGGACTATTGCACGATGGGCACCTGCGGCCGCCATCTTTTACGTTTCGACACATGCCCGAAACATAGGTAGCGACCGCTTTTTATGGGGGTAATTTTTCCCATGAAATAGTCAAGAGTGGGGAGCGTAGCCGGGAAGATCGCGCATCCTCATCCAGGGGTGTCACGTCCCCAGGGAGCTTCATTCTGCAGTGCGGCTATTAGTCGAACGCTGACTGCATTGGTAGCCAGTCGGCACCGAAAAGTGATGCGAGGCTCGCGAGGAACGATGTGTCAGCATCGACGCTGGTGGCATTGACGATGAGCCTCTCGGTCATTCGCTGAGCTGCTTTTTCTTCGATGGTGTTTTCTCCATAGAGGAGGAACCACGGGCAATGCTGGCCATCGCGATGTGCTCGTCCCATCATTTGCTGGGCGGCGATAGCCGAGTAGCGCGGTTGGTGGAAATAGCCACGGCGCGGCGCTGCGGTGGCCACGGTTCCATCGGCGAGCTGCTCATTGGCGTGAAGTGAAATGCTCGACACTGTGTTGATGACCGCGACTTTGCAGCGGCCACGTTGGAACTTGATCCGTTCCTCCTCCAATGTGTCACGTCCCCCGTAGATGCGAGCTACGGGCTCGCCGCGGTCTTCAAGCAACTGGGCAATAGGATCTGCTGCAGTCGTGACATGCTCCACCGCAACGAGCACTTGGTAACCGTCCTCAATGTCAGCAAGTACCTTTTCGACAGTTTCTTCTACCCGCAGGTACGCCGCCTTTTGCCGAAATCGCGTCAGTGCAGCTAACCCCTTTGCTACATCTGCTCCGCGACGTGCCAGGTGCATTTCCCTCTGGAAATCTCCCCACTCCAGCAAATACTGGCGCATCTGGTCAGGGCTGAGCGTTACAGGCAATGCCTCCATCTCTGCCGCACCCCACGGGGCGGGCCGGTTCAGCATGAGCGGCGGATCGCTACGCAACAGCCAGTCGCGCACCTTCATGGCGACCTCAACACTGTCGTGCTTATCGACATCAATGCCCTTGCGCTTTAACGCCGCATCCAAGTCTTTCCACGCTGCCACAGGTTCTCCATGAATCTGCGCAAACAGGGATGCCAGATACCGATACTCGGTCGGCGAGTGAACTGGAGTAGCGGTGACGCTGATGCAAAATGGCACATCCTTCGCCGGCGCCACATCGAGTCGATTGATCCGTCGCATTCGGGCAGTACGTTGGGAGTCGCGACGGAAGACATGCGCCTCATCATTGATGACCACACAGGGGTTCAGACGAGGCTGGCCATTGGGGTGGAGCAGTTTCTTCAGTCCTCCATCGCTGCTGACGATGATCCAGCGAAGACCTCCATCGCCGACAGATGCGATTGCTGACCGCCACATCGGAATGCTCATTCTGGCTGGTCGATCTACGGTGACAACGACAGTGTTTCCACCTCGAAGAGAACAGATTGCCTTCGCAGCGATGATGCAGGCCAGGGTCTTTCCTGTGCCAGTAGCGTTGGCCACAAGGATTCCGCGCCAACCTGTAGCCGCTGCAGTGACAATCGCTCGCGCATCTTCTATTTGTTCTGCGCGTGGGCTTTTGGGCGCCGCGCTAGCTCGCATCGTAGGTGTCGAGCGTCGATTGATCTGATCTTGCACCCAAGCCAGGTAGGAATACGGCTTGGCTGCGTATGGCTCCAGGTCATCCGGCACTTTCTCGCCCACATACAGTGACGCTTTGATGTCTTTGCGGTAGGACAGTCGCGAGTCGCGCATTCCCCACGGAAGCTCTAGAAGCCATAACTGCTCCCCTGCTCGTGGAGAGGGGAGCGGGGGAGCAGCGGTAGTCTTTTTCTTCCGTCGTTTCCTTGCCATGCGCTCTATGCTGCCAACTGGTTGCTGCCCTCCAGCTGATTCACCATGTCTGCGAGCGTGGAATCCAGCTCTGAGTGAAAGGTGCGGGAGCGAGCACATTCAGCGATGGCATCCCAACGGGCTGCAGCGTCCTTAAATACGCTCCGCAGCTCCGGCACAGTCAATCGGAAAGTAGGGCACAGGATAGTGCCGATATGGCGTGGATTGTTCTGGTTAGTGCAGACCACGAACTCGTGGTGCACGTACTTGCCCTCGCGAGGGATAACCAATCGGTCGCAGGTGTAGCGAAGGTTGCCGAGGACAAACGTAGGCACATCGTTGACGCTGAGGGGGTCAACGGTCGCCCCGAGCGCATTGAGCGCTGAGTAGAGACCATCGAGGGAGGACGTGCGGTGAATCTTGTGGTTGGGGCGCTTGAGCATAGAGTCAGGAAGGTGCTCAGCAGGCTTGAGGGCAAGAATGTCCGCGTCAATAAACTTGGCAGTGCTGTCAGTCATGGCGTGCTCCTTGGGGCGGTGAATGTGATGGTCTTATGGTCGCAATCACCACCAGCTACCTGGCCGGTAGCTTAGGTCCTCCAATGACTGCCTATTTAGGCTTGTGAAATGGGAAAATGCCCCAGTATTGAGAAAAGCGAAGCCGGACAGTCAATGTTTCGTCAGCTCTTCTCGTGTGGGGCATTTGTCTACTGTAGCCCTGCTTCAGTAGGGCTACTCCGCTCTATAGCTAGAACTCGGCCTTCTCAACTCTGGACGTGGAGAACACCGCGATAACGCACGAGCCAAGAATTAAGGCGACTGAGACAAGCGGTGTGAGATTTCCCTGAAAAAGGCCGTCACGCACAGTGATAACCGCCACTGCGGCGGCTCCTAGTAGAACGACAGCTATCGGGAAGAGGTTTTCATTTCCTGAACCGAGAACTGGAATATACAGAAGGCCGACAAGGGTCGCTAGGATAGCTCCGATTGCCGCGCCAGTTGCACAGTATTCGACGCCGAACCCCGGCTGATTTCCTCCGGCGCTGATAGCAAAGTCAACGAGGAATGCAACTGCGAATACGATGACTCCGCCGAGGACGCCCAGAATAATCATCGAGGTAGCCAACTGTTTCCAGTCAAAGCGGTCGCCCAGGCTCGGGGCTGAATTATCAGCTGGCTGGCCGTAGACGTTCTGCTCAGTAGGGTACTGGTACTGCTGGTACTGGTTGTGCGGTGAGTACTGGTTTTCCATGTTGTGAACTGCGCTTTCTTTTAGGCATCATCTTCGGTTGCGCGCCGTTCGTGGATTGGCGTCGCAATGTCTTCCAGGCTTCGTCCGTCCCTGCCTTCCAGAAGCTTCTGACAGTTAAGCTTCATCGACGCATTCCAGCGAAGCGCGATACGCAATACGTTGTCTTTAACTCCTGATGTTTCGCTGCTGGCTACGGACTTGAAGACCTCTGCCATCTCTGTGAGCACCCAGGGCTCGGCGGCAACGAAAATGCGGCAGATCTTTGCTGACGTTGCGGCGCTCAAGTTCACGTAGGGATTCCCGTCGCGGTTGTCTGGTGCAATGAGCATCCCCTTTTGGTCTTCGATTGGCGAGAGCCGCCACGGTGCTGGGTAGCAAGCACTTACTTCAGCGACGCTGATGACGCGGTTAGCTGCCGTGGTCAAGAATGACGCGACTGATTCTGGCGTGAAGTCGCCATGCGTGATGTTGTCGGAGTTTGCAGCGAGCTTTTCGTCGAGTGATCGTGCTGCGAAGTAGTCAATTTCCTTAGTGGGAGAAGACATGTTTTCGTCCTTCGTGTGGTGGTGTTTTTCCGTGGTGAGTATAGGGAAAGCCTGCTTTCCGCAGGGGTGCGATAAGCAGGCCGATAGCTTTCCCGTTTACCTGTCGCAGGTGTCTAGCTGGCGGTGTAATGCTTCCTTTTCGGCAGCGGTTACCCACAGTTCATAGATGGTTTTCACCTCAATCTGACTTTTGGCGTAGTCGCAGCGGTAGCTCTTAGATGGGGGCAACCAGGTCGCTGCATCGCCGTCGCCTTTTTGGGAGTTGAGGGAGTCCATCGTGGCAACAAGGTTGCGTGGATCGTTGGCGAAGTTGCGGCGTTCCTTGGCGGTGAGCTTCTGCGCACCTTTTTGCCATGCATCGGAGAGGGAAACGATGTGGTCAATGCTGACTGTGCGATCGTTGTTCGTGCGCTGGTACTGGACTTTCTTACCGCTGTAAGGGTCGTGAAGAAGACCTGATTTCACTTTGCAATCGTCGGTGTTGGGAACGAATGCAATGTTGATGAAATCTCTGGCCTTAATGTCTTCATTGGTAGGGCAGTTGTTGTTGCCGTATTCGACGTCTACGTTGTCATCCCAGCTCTTTCCGAACTGTGCGCGTGAGTATCCGGTCTTGGGTGCGCGGCCTTTGACGTCTAGTTGGTTGAGTTGGTCGCGAGCTTTGTCAACGCTTTGGTCGCTGACTGCGGAGGGGGCTGACGTGGGCTGTTCTGCTGTGGCGTCTGGCGAGGTGGGTCCGAGTACTCCAATCGCAATCGAGAGGATACCGGCGAGTATGGAACCCGTGGTGGACATAGGAACTCCTGCTTGTGGTGTGTGCATGGTGGTGCCTACGAGTGTTGCATGAGAGCGCTTTCTGTTGGCCGAGGTTGGCTATTTTGCTTGGTGTGGACAGTCATGGCCGTGTGCTGTGCGACGCTGTGCGGCGTTGAAACGCAAAAGCGCCCCTCCAGTACTGCTCAGAGGGGCTAGGTGGCGTGCGTTATTCGACCATTTTGTAGATGGGGTTGCGTTTAATGGCATCGCGGACGTGGCGACCGGCGCCGCGCGTGTAGCGTTCTGTCGTGTTGATTGAGTTGTGCCCCATAAGGCGTTGGAGTTGGTAGACGGTGACATCAGGATCTTCTGCCATCATGGTTGCGAACGTGTGGCGGAGCTGATGATTGAGTGACCCCTTGGCGCGGTATCCGGTGATGCCGGCGCGTTTATAGGCGATAGATACTCGGCTTGTTAGCGTGGTGTCGTTGATTCTGGTGCCGTCTGTTTTGATGAATAGTGGCTGGTCAGGCGCCCATCTACTGAAGCTGTTGCGCGATGTGTCGTTAACTGTTTCTGGCAGGCGGGAAGCGCGAGAGACTAGGTATTCGTCTATGGCTTCTCCCACTGGCTTCTCAATGGGGATTTTCCGTTCTTTGCCGCCTTTTCCTACTACTGTGATAGTTCGTGCGCCGGATTCATCGAATGTGGGAGAGACGCTGCCGATGTTGAGTTCGCATAGTTCGTCGGTACGGACTCCGGTGGCGAGCATGAGGAGAATCATCGCGTAGTCTCGCTGCCACCATTGCCGGTATTTGTCGGTGCGGTATTCAGGCTGGGGGTCGGCGAGGGTGCTGAGTAGGCGTTCGACGGCTTCTGGGGGAAGGGCGTTGGGGACGGATGTTCCGTGGTTGCCGTTTGCGGAGGGGACTTGTGCCATAGGGTTTCGGTCTATGATCTCGTGCGATACAAGGTGGTGCAGCATTCCGTTCCATGCCGCCCAGCATCGTCGGTGTGAGGATGGCGCGTGGTCGGCGGCGTATTCCGCGAAGGCGTCGGTGAGTAGGTTTCGGTCTATGTCCTCAATCGGGATTGGTTGGTCGCGGGGTATCTCTAGCAGTTCACGGATTATGCGTTCAATGGTGCGGAGGTCATTGACATAGGCATGAATTGTGTTGTCCGATAGTCGTTGCGCTTGGCAGTGCGCAAGGAACATTGTGGTTGCGTCATCTACTGTGCGTACAGGTGTTCCTGTGCGCCACCGGTATCGTTTGGGTGCTGGCTTCCTTGTCATGTCTATCGTCTCCATTAATTGCTGTGCGTTCTGTCTAGCTCTTTATTTACTGCTCGTGGTTGCGTGTCCCAACTTGGAACATTGTTTTTCTCGCTAGTTCTGCGCCACACTCATATCGCCTTATATTTGTCACAGTGACATTATTGGGCTGATGCGCCTAACATATTCAGACCACTAGAAGCAAGGGTTAGAGCGTGCCGGTAAAACCATCGACAACCCCTTGCTGGATCGGCGTTTTTGACCGTCGATGCCGTGGACACTCACAACCTTCCATCGACACCTCTACACGACCATTAAACGCTCATTAGTCCTGGTAGTCGGCTTTTCGCCTCAGATTGTTCAATGATCTGCAGAGTGTCTTTTTGCACTCAATCCCGCCTTGCGGGGAGGGGGATTTGAGCCAATTCTACTTTACGGATAATTGAGATTATCCGTTTTATCACCTGAAAATTCCCGCCTGTGATATTCCTCACACATAAATTGGTGTACGTCATACTCATTCATGCTCTTGTGTCCTGTAGTAGCACTAATGACTTCCGTAGGTTCTCTAGACTCCTATAGGACATCGAGACTCGAACGATACTAGCAACGTCGTATTGGCCATCAAGCGTCTAACGTTTGACGGCAATCTCACATCACATGCCGCCACTCATTAGCTCGGCAGTCGAATCGGCATGAGAACGTAGGACGAACTACTGACTCCCGGAATGAGCTCGCCGTCATCTTGCGAGCTGGCAGGATTAAAGCGAATCGGGCGACGTGACGCATCTTCCTCAAGGAATAGCGCCACTTTGTCACAATCAATGCAGCGCAGGCCATTAAGTAGGTACTGCAGATCAACTCGGAAAAGTGCGCTGCCATGACCGCTCGCTCCACAGTCATGCAGTTCAGCCGGCTCACTCTTGGTAGTTGCCAAGCATCGAACTCGCCCATCTTGCATATCGAAAGTCACGTCCCCATTGCGAGACACGCGCGGAGCGGCATTCTTGATCGCCCGTTTGAACTGCGCTGTGTCAATCAGCACGACCGACGTAGCCTTGGCTGTAAAGAAGACTCCCAGCTCAACTTCCGGATCGTAGGCATTAATCCTTGTCATAGCTTCCTCGGAGGAAAGTATGACAGCATCGCCACCACCCGCCAATCGGCACTCTACCTCGCCATTTGACTGAATCGAACGCACAAAGTTCTCTACCAGGCGGGCATCAATCGTGAAGCGTCTATGCGTACTATCGGGCTGCTCGCATAGAGGGGTCACTTCCAGAACTCGCTTTGCAATCCTAATGCGATCCGTGGCAAGGAGAGTGACTTGATTTCCCTCACAGTAGACGTAAAAGGACTCTAGCATCTGATGCTTTCTCCCCTGTGCGCCCTGCAGCTCGCCTCGTGCTACCTCAATTGCGGAGATAGCCTCCTTGAATGCTTTTGCAGATACGCGGAAATACGGCTCCGAATCGGGGTTGCCAGAGGTGACACAAGGGGCGAACGACGGGCTGGATTCTGCCTGAAATGCCATTTCACCAGCGGAGATGGATAGATCGACGAATGCCGTGTCGGCTGCCGGGTCTGACAGAGTGGGCGTTGCCGACTCGATGAAGTTGCGGAACTCGGTTGCGTTGCAGGTCATGCAGATTGCATCTTGGGTATCGACAGCGCAGATCCAGCGCGATGCGTAGTTCTCGTTTTCGCGGCACTCCAGGTAAAGGCTACCGTTTTCAACACGCAGGGCTGCGACCGTAGTGCTCGTGAGCTTACGGAAGAGTGAGTTAGTTGCGCGGCGAAGCGGTTTAGCGGGAATGGTGACGATGGTCTGAGTTGCGGTAGTCATCGTAGATTTCCTCTCGTGTGTGGCGAACAACTGCGCTTAGTGTCGCAACCACGCTTCACTATCTGGCCGAAATGATTTCCACTACGCGACTACTCACGTAGTCATTCACTCACTACGTGTGTAGTCACCATCTATTTATGCGCTATGTACAGCGAGTATGTGGCTGAACCGTAGTCGGACAGTCCAATCACACAGCCAGTAAGCCCACCCCACACGAAAGCCCTCGGCGGTAGCTACCGAGGGCTCTGAGGGTGTTGCGCTAAGCGACCAGAAGGTCGAATGCCCGGTTTACGGCGTTGGAGCTATTGCGGGTTCGGAAGTTGCGAAGTGCACGGCCTTCGGCTCCGCCCTGCGCTGGCCTAACCCAGTCATTCCACTCTGCAACAGCGTTGTATGCAGCCCACTTCGTATTGCGGCCTTCCTCCTGGGTTTCTTCATTAACGAACAGGTGCATTAGCTGGTCACGGCGCTTTTCCCACGAGGTGACTGCACGCACACCCATTTCCTCATCTGGCTTGGGGAAAAGTGCACCAATAAAGCCATCGAACTCGTTGGCAGTGAACTTGCTCGCTATGAGCGCCTCCGCACAGTCTGCGAAGTCCGCAGCGTAAATCATGGCTCGATGCAGTGTTTCACGCGCTTCGTCCATGCGCTGCTCTGCGGTCTTAGTGTGGCGGATACTCCAGGTGAACTTGTCACCAAATCCTGTGCGCATACCGTTGGTGCATACCAGCCGAGTTCCCTGGATGTCACCGAGGATGGTTCCCCGTCCGGCGTGGTCTGCGGAGAGATTGATTGAGAAGTCAATGATGTCATAGCCGCCGACGGTGATCTGTGCTTCTGGCAGTTTCATGCTCAGGAAAGTCTTTCGGCCGTGGTCAAGTTCTCCCGCGTGGGAGAACTCGGCGCCGAGCATGTGTGCAGCGTCTGCGAGGGCAAAGGCATCGGCATTGGCAACCGGCTCGTAGCGGGAGCCAACGACGCCAAGAGTGGTGAAGTTATCATCACGCATAATCAGGCGCTGGCCTGGAATGGAGGTGGTGATAACTCCTTCGTCTGTGAGCAGCGAGATCTTTTCTGCGGGCTCTTCGATGATGTTCCAATTCAGGTCGGCAAGTTCGAGGGCGTCATCGAGGCTTGCCGTGTGGGAAATGTCTGTACCCAATGTTGCGGTCGCAGTTTGTCGGGTGGTGCGGGCAAAGGTTGGTGCAGTCATGGCGGCTCCTTTAGGTCGTGTGGATAGCGGTGATGCGTTCAGCATCTCAACACCACTTCCCGGCCTGGCCGAGCTTGCGAGCAAGAGCTTTTGTTGCCGGCGGCGTCAGCGTACTGGTGCTGGACAGTTCCCTGCACTGGAGGATTAACGATCCTAAAGAAACCCGCTTGCGCGGGGAACGTAGACCATCAGGCCGAGGAGGAATTGCCCCGCATACAAAACCGGAACGTCCTCAGCTCGCTGGAGACAATTGGACTGCGCAGTTAAGCCCAGCGAAGTCTTGGACATTAAGAAAGGACGGTAGGAGCAACCTACCGTCCTTTCACCAAAAACCGAGCGGGCTTTCTTAGGGGGAATGCCGGGCGCTCGCACCACACTAAAAGTGTATCCATCGCAGTTCGACAACTGGGATGAACACTGTCGATTGTCGCACGTGATAGTGGGGTTCTCAACGCATTGCAAAGCTACTTTTTGGCCTGCAACTACAGATGTAGTTACGTGGTTCAAGAGTAGCCAGGTGGAAGCCGCAATTCTTTTTGTGATGTGAACCATACGGAGCTACCCCCTCCCCTAGCCCCGACTAGGTTCCATGTCGATTCCCTATGCAGCGAGGGTGCCCGCAAGCTCTCCGCGGTTCGCCATGAGGGTGATTGCGCGGCGCGCGAGGTAGGCGCTGCGATGAAGGTCATCAATGACACGGTGAGCGCTACCACGAAGACCCTGAGATGCTGGCGCTGGTTGCCTCGCCTGGAACTGGTCACCGTCGATGCCGAGGGTTTCGGTGCAGATAAGCACCAGGCTCGTTGCGTCGATGCTGCGGAAATGGAAGGCATCGAGCAAAAGGGGCATTTCGGCTGACAGGAAGGTGCGATCCAGAGTGAGCGATGATCCGAGCATGAAGGGTTTGTGCTCTCCGAAGTGTGTGGCGACGAACTCTAGTGCGCGTTCCTGTACCTTGTCCACGCTGATGTCTGTGGGGTTTGCGTGGGCGAGGTCGTTGAAGAGCCCGTTTTTGGTGTGCATTTGATGTACGTAGGGGCTGATGCCTTTGTCGATGTGGTTCTGTGCGACCGGAGAGGCTACGAGGGATTGGAAGTGTGCTCCTGGCTGCATGTTGCGGTCGAAGGCGACGAGTCCAACTTCAAGCAGGCCAGCCGGGTCTTCTCCGTAGGGGTCGATGCCTGTGGTTTCGACGTCGAGGCCGAGGTAGGTGTATTTCATGGTGTCCTCTTCTCGTGTGGTGGTGTTTGGTTTCACTATGCCGTGGCGCCCGGATTGGCTGGCCGGTTGGCAGTCGAACAGGTGCGCGACGGGGTGGACAATCGATGCCCGCATTGGGGAAAACGCCTGGTTGCGGTCGGTGTGGGGCGCTGGCTAGTCGTGTTGGATGGAGATGAGTATCGGTGGCGTTCGCGTCGCGCCCAACGGCTGCATCTACCCCTTTCCCACGCTGTGCCTACACCTGTAGTCACTACTTGACTACAGGTGTAGTCCGAAAGGTGTTTTAGTTCCCTGAACTGCGCTATCGGCAGTCGCTTCGGTCTCCGTAGCCGACGGACAGTTGGTACTCTCTCGCGCCCCGCCGCAAAAAGGGGGTCGCAGCCGCGAGACTAGCCCGCCAGGCCTTCTAGCAGCTCCTGCTCCAGTACTTTGTCGCTAAAACGGTTGAAGAGATCGACGGCACGGTAGTAATCGAAGTCGTGTGGAGAATGGACTTCCAGGGCTGCAATGAGTTCATCCCGGCAGCGCTGCACCTGCCCTCTCACCTCGCCGAGCACCTGGTCAACGGGCGGCGCTGTCCACGCCGGAGAGGCTTCATCGAGCACGCTCATGGCATCGAAGTACTCGTTGCCGCACCTCTGGCGGATGTCGTTGGTAAGCCGGAAGAAGGTCTCTCCTGGGTGAACATCATCGCGCCAGTCGATGTCGGCCCACGGTCGCACGATTGAATCGTTGTTGTGACATGCAGGCCGCAAGACAATGACAGGCTCTGAAACAGCATCGGTCAGCACGCCGTCTATGAGGGCAACGTTGCGTAGCGCTGTTCTGGCTATCCGTTCTGCAGCATCGAGCGCGGGCTCCGGGTTGGTGACAATCCAACCGCCTCGTTTGGTTCGAGTGAGAGACTGCATTGGTAGATCTTGAAGCTCAATGGGGTGGGCATCGAGATGCCGGTTTACTGCCGTGCTGTCGAGGTGAGCGATGCGGCAGTAGATCTTCCAGTCCTCGGGGATGTTGTGGATTGGTTCTTCCCTGCGGTAGGGAGTCCATCGGCTAGCGGCGTCGTCGGAGAACCTTTCTTGGAGGTCGCTGCCAGTGGTGTTTCCACTGTTTTTATCCCAGTAGGTTGCGGTTGCCTCGTTAAAGTAGACACCATCTGACGGGTCATAGCCGGTGAGGTTACGGCTGATCTGAGTGCCCTGAATGCTGGGAATGGTGACCTTGATGGGGCGCATGAATTGTGTGCTACGGGGGAGAATCTGCCGCCCTTGGGCGTACGGGAGGGTCACGACGATAGGGAGCGTGACGCTGACGGGTTCGTGAGCGCTATTGGCTCCGCATCGAGCATTGGCGATACTCATGGGAAACCTTCTTTCGCGTGGTGGTGTTTTGGTTCCCCTGCAGTATTGGGCACAGTGTTGTAAACCTGGCCGAAACTGTGCGATCGACGGCAGTTCGAGCCTGTCGGCTGTGGACACTCCCCTGCTTTCCCACCCTGCTTAGCAGGGTATTTGGGGTTTCTAGCGTGTCAGTGCTGCTCGTCGCGAGGAGAGCTTTTGGTCAAGGTCAAGCTTGCGGGCTTCTGCCATGCCGGCTTCGAGAGCGGTGGCGCTGAGTGCTGCTGTCCGCCGGGTGGCTTTTACGCGGGGGAAAGCTTTATTGAGTGCTGCTTTTGCTCGCAACTCGTCATCAGCAAGCATGATTTCCGTGCCGACGCCGGATTCTTTTGCGACGTCCTTATCGGCCTTGGCTAGACGGATTTCGACTCCGTTAGAGAATCCGTACATGTAGCTGCGTCGCAGTTGGGTGGTGTTGAGCGCGGAGAGCGCATCGGCTTTCTGCTTTGTGGCTCCCGCTGCCATGATGTTGTTGAGCATGGGAAACAGCATCATTACGCGCTCGATGTGGCGTCGCGCGCCAAAGAGGAAACCTGTCTTGTCGGTGAATACCACCCGGCAGTGCAGTGCTCGGCTGATTTTGGTCAGTAGGTACTGCTGAAGTGGGATGTAGCGACCGTGCAGGTGCACGATTTCGCGGAGAATGTCGGAGGGGTTGTGCTCGGCATCTTTGATGTCGGATTCCTTTAGCCCGTAGCTGGCAAGCAGTGCGAATGCCTTTTCTTGGAAGGCGTCTCCTTCAGGTGTTCCTGCTCGGTCTTGTGCCTGTGCCAGCAACTTTTGAATCTTGGTCTTGATTCCGTCGATGTCCTTTGCCATTGTCCTGTCTCCTTCTGTGCGTGCAATGCGTGTGTTGGTGATGGGTTTAGGTTCGCATTCGCAGTGGAGAAACTGGCCGGTTTAGTTCTGCGGGGATTGTGCTGTTTTCCCAGTTGTTCGCTGTTTTTTTGGGCGGACAGTCGATTGCTGCGGGCTTAGTCTAGGTCGAGTTGGTGACGCAGTGATGCGGCGGGGAGCTCTCCGAGTAGATACGTGTGGAGCAGTGTGCGGTGTTGGTCGCCGCCTCTGTCGAAGTAGTCCTTGGCAGCGTCGGAGCCTGCGGTGACGGTGGCAGTCAGGTCAGCGTGGTACTTGATTTCCCGGAGCTTGTGGGATGCCGCGCGACCTATTGCTGTGGCGGCAAAGAAGAAAATGACGGCGATAGCGGCGAAGATGAGCCCGAGGCTGCTGTTTGTGGGCGAGATTGCCCATGCGAGAAGTACTAGGAAGCCGGACACTGCCGTCATCATGCTTACCAGCGCAATCATTCGTTCGAGGGTGGTGGTGCGGGGCTTTTGCAGGTGTCGGCATAGTGCGCGGGCGACTACCCATTCGCCGGCAGGAGTGCCGTTGAGATCGCGGATGAGCCTCTGGGGAGCAATGAACGTTTGCCCTGATGGGTCGATGCCAGCGGTGGCGCCGATGCGGATGCGGTTTGGTTGTTGGGTATTCAGCATCTGGCTGTAGCGGGATAGGGTGTCCTCCCACCAGGGGTGATGGGTGCGCGAGGGTGACGGCATGGTGTTGCGATGTCTCCTCTTTTTAGAGGTAGGCGACGATTGCGAACCCACAGTCGATGTAGGCAGCATCTGAGCGGTCGATGCCGTTGACGTCGAGGATAGCGCTGAGCTGGTTTTCCCAGTCTCCTTCTCCTGTGAATGGTTCGTCGAGGTAAATGTCGGTCTTTTCGTTTCCGAGGGTGACGGTGATGAAGTCTGCCCCTTTGTCTACGTAAAGGTGTCCGGCGCATTCGGTTCCGCTGAGTGGTTCGTAGATCTCGGGGTCGTGTTCGATTTCTTCGATGTAGTAGGTCATGTTGGTGTTTTCCTGGTGTTGGGCGCAGGACGTGGGTGTGTCACGTCCCCGGAAGGTCGGGCTAGATTTCGGATAGTTGTGCGGCCGCAAAGACGCGGCCTTCCAGATCTTCAAACGATGTGGGCTGCTGGAAGCGGAAGTCTTCGCTGTTTACTGCCTGAAGGTCGAGGATGAGAACTTGGCTCGCGAGTTCCTCTAGCTGACAGACTGGAGCGATGACACTGGTTTTGATGGACTTTTCAATGGCTGCGCCTGTGGTGTCCGCGATTCCGGCGGCTTCAGCTTTTTCACTGATGCTCTGGGCTTTCCGGGCAAGCTGATCGACTTTGAGCATGTTTTCAAGGCAGTCGAACAGTCGGTTCGTCAAGATGGCGCCTGTCGCATTGCGTTCTCCGAGGATTCCTTTTTTGAAACAGTCGGAGTGAGCAATGGCGCCGATGGCCGCGACTGCTCGATCTGCGTATTCGACTATGTTGTCGTAGCGGAATGCGGCTCGCTCAATGACTGGCGCATCAGGGGCTGGAGCGGGCTTTTTCCAAGTAAACCAGCGTCGTTGGGAGCTCTGAGGTTGAGCTGGGGGCGGAGAGTTTTTCGTTACCGCTACCCAGCCTGCTGCGGTTTCTCGTACACCGGGGATTGGCATTGCGTACTCCTTTCCTGTTGGGCTTTCCGGGCGTCTCTGGATTTCATTGTTCCCTAGTGGTGCTTTCCATTGGCCACATCTGCGCGATGAGAGCGGACAGTAAAACTCCCCGAGTATTCACGGGGAGTTTTACATGCCGTAATAAACTAGGTGTGACGTGGCCTTTTATGCTTTCCGGTCTTCTCGGAATGCTTGGTGTCTCGCTTCGTCTGCCAACTGCGGATATTGAATCGCGATTTGCGCGAGGATGCGGCCTTTAACGATGGAGCCGGCTGTTTTTCGGTCTTCCTTGTGCGCAAGTGCGCTGATGGAGTTGCGATGTGCGTCGTAGTTACTTCCCATGTGGCGAAGCCAATTGACCGCAATGCGCTTAAGAAACTCGGGGTCGGACTGCATTGTCGCAGGTGGCTTGTCAGGGTTTCGGCGATTGTAGTGTTGAATTGCCTTTCTTAGAACCCGCGATAGTGGCCAGTTGGGGATTTCAACGGGGACTTGTCTTGCTGCTGCAATAAGTGCGGTTCCACTGGTCACTTGGCTGCTCCAACTGTGGCGGCACCGACGGCCAGTGATGCAGCAGGGTATTCCACCGCGTCGTATCCGCATAGGACTGAGCGCAGTGCGTTGGCCGCGGTGACGTCCCGGCTGTAGCCACCAACGATGTGCAAGTTGGGGGTTGCGCCCCCCTCTTCTTCCCAGGCTTGAGTGACCTCCGGCCGGTCAATGAGATCTTGAATGACGCAGCATACTTCTTCTTCGATGTAGTCGAGGAGTGTGCGAGCAGAGATGTTGACCGAGCCAATGGGGTCAGGCAGCGAGATTGTCACGTCCCCTGTGGTGTCGGACTCGTGAGCGGCAAGCCGAGCTTCGCCGACATCGAAGGCCGCATTCAGCATCCATTGGCGATCAGGGGAAAAAGCAGGATTAGCTTCCCCGGCGATGCGACCGGCCACAGCCGCATAGACGCGACGCTCGCCTCCGTTCGGATCGACGATATGGAAGGTAACCTCACCGCGCTTGCGCACGCGATTGCATTTGACCAGGGACAATGATGTACTCGTGGCGCCGAAATCGAAATAGGTGACGTAACCAGTTGGAGAGTTTTCAGGAAGGGATGCGGCTATCGCTTCCTGCGGAGAGATGGTATAGACACGGATACCGTGTCGCTCCAGACCGACAATGTAGGAATCCACGATGTAGTCAGGCCAGTGATTCGGAGTGATGGCGACGAGACAATCAGGCATGGCGCCGAGGTTGGTTTTCGCCTGTTCGACAGCTGGTGCGGTGACCATTTGGATAAGCGTGGCGGAACTGTAAGGGACATCGGCGATAACCCACGGCTTATTGGCCAGTGACCGCGTGATGTTTCCGACCCATTCGACGGCCTCCCCACCCCAGTCGGGCCCGTGAAGCACGCCGTCGCTATCGACTGGTAGGGATGCCGCGTAGGAATCTCCACTGGGGAAAAGAACTGGCTGGATAACACCATCTTCGTCCACGGTTGCAGCCGAGATGGTTGCGGTGCCCAGGTCAATGGCGACGCAGGTTTTCTGTGGCTTCGATGCCATGCGCTTTCTCTTTCTTTGTTGCGTGGGTGGTGTTTGTCGATTGATTGTCACACTTGCCCGCTTCCCGAACTGCTGGACGCAGCCCGATTTGAGGAAAGCGGCTGTAGGTCACAATCTTTCTCAGCTGCTTTGCAACAACCTAGAAAAGGACGCTCAAGGAGAAAACTGATGCCTGCAACAACTGAGAAACTGCGGTCTGCCCCGTCATCGCTTCGGATGTGGTGGGAAGGTGTGACATCGAGAGGGGGACGCGGGGCCACTGTCGGTGTCACTGTTGTGGCAATTGCGCTGGTTGGTGCCCTAGTTGCGGGGTTCTTTTACCTCCGACCGTTGGATAAGGAAGCCTACAACGACTATTTGGTGCAGCTGAATGATGGAGACTTGCCAGCACCGCCGTTTATTGGTTGGAAGCAGCAGGAAACGAAACCGCCAGAGAAATTGGACGAACTGAAAGACGTTTCAGCTCTTAATCGCTCAGAGTGTGTTCCGGGTGGCGAACTTCATGCCGCCGCGGAGAACATGATTATCGAGGGGGCTCATAAGTGGTCTGGTACTGAGCTGGTGCAAGCCGCGTACAACGCCAACATTCGTGTGGATATTTCAGATGCGCCGATAAAGGAGCAGTACAACCCAGTTCGTGACTGGTTGGAACGGTGCGATCTGGTGGAGTTCAATCAGCAGGATCGGACAGTGAGGTTGACGCACAAGTACATGCCGATTGATATGCGGGAGAAGTACGGGCTCGCTGACACCGGCGTTATTTATGCTCAGACCGTATCCACCACGACGCCTCAGGGCTTCCAGGGAAGTTCCTCGACACTGACAGCGCTCGGCCGCACTGACGATACGACGCTGCGAGTGAAGCTGACGTTCCGTGGCCGCGTCGATGACAATGCTCTCGACACGCTTGGCATCCTGTGGAATGCGCAGGTTGCCAAGGTTCTGGCAAAGGAGAAGAAGGCCGCATAAGTTTCGCCGTTGTTAGGAATTGATGCCCGGTGGTTCATTCCACCGGGCATTTTTTGCACCCGGAATAATCTGAGATGAGTGATGAGACTTATGCCAGCCCCATTTCAACAGCGCGTTTACGAGGAGCTTCGGGGAGAGCATCTGGGCGGCTCAGCGATGATTGCGGCATGGGGGCCAGGCCGTTTCCCAGTGGACTCACGCGGATCACAGCACCAGGTTGGGTCAGCGCCCACGGGTGGGTGTGTGCTGGCGCAGGGTAGGTTTTCACCGCGCAGGAATCCACAAATCGTGAGTCATCGGCGACGATCTGAAAACGCCTACCCGCCTCCTTTTTCTGAAACGGAGAAAAAGCATCCTGAACTGCGCGCAATAGCTTGTCAGTATCGGGCGGGCCCATTGGAGCACAACGGGGAAAACCGTCTGTGCAATCGTAGGCATCAGTACTGAGCGTCTTTGGCCGCGGGATTGTCAACACGACCTCTAGGCGTAGCGGAACATCGAGGGGCACCCAGTCCGATCCGACAGCGCGGAGTGCTTCTTTGGTGATGCTGTCGCGCCACTGTCGAAGCTCAGAGCCCGAGGAGTGCATAACCCGCCCCTTAGCGACTTTCATTGACCCTTGAGTGACGGGTTTGCCCTTTACTACTAGCCATAATTGCCCATCGGGAAGATTGGACAGTTGAGCCAACCGCTCCTTTTTGAGACTGGTAACTGCGTCAAGGTGCGGGGTTCGAGCGGTGGTGCGGGCGGCTCTTTTCGCGGGGCCAATTTCAATGGTGGCGCGCTTCCATCCTGATGCACACGCAGAGCATTTGTCACTGGTCACCGCAATGATTGCGCCCTTGCACTCTGGGCACCATTTGTGGGTGCCGGAGGAAATCAGGTCGTTGACGTTCAGAATGGATGTCATGCAGGCAATGGTCACACTCGTCCGCTTCCCTTGCGTTTTCAGTGCGTTCGTTTATGCAGGTTGACAGGGTGTTTTTGAGTTCGGCCAGGTGGTAACGGGCAAGTGATTTGATGAAGCCAGCCGACGAAAGGAACACACCATGAGCGCTTTTACACGAAGCGAGCACAACACCAGCTTCATTGCCTACGAATCAGCCCCCTCACGTAAGCCCGTTGAGATTCATGTCAATAGCAACGAGATGACTGCCCGAGTTCACCCAGAGGCTTTCATCACGGAGTACCCGAGCGTGCTCATTAAGAGTGTCAATGTCAAAGACGATCTTGTCTCCGTAACGTTCGACGCTTCCAGCGTGGAAACCCGTAACGGCAAGCCGTTGAGCTTTGATTTTCATGGCAACTGCAAGACGGACTCACCCCTACATCAGCTTGCAGAAGCTGCTCGTGAAGCCCAGAGGCCTGTCTATGTTGCCTTTGAGATTCGCCGCAAAGTCCGCAACCGGGCTGGCGATTACATTGCTTTTACGACACCGATTAACACCCTGCGCGGCTGCAACGATAACCCTGACGGCAAGGCAACCACAGATGCGACCAGTGGAAATTGCTCGAAGGTGATTGCCGTTCTGGGTTTTGCCGACGAAGAGCACACGCTTATCAGCGAAGAATGCCGCACCAATCCGCTCAAGTGGGGTGCGGTGCGAGGCAATTACGACGGCACTGTTCCCCCGCAGGGCTGCATCATTCCGAAGTTGGCAGATGGTTCTCCGGCTGGCTGCATTATCCCAGCATCGGAAGTTCCCACCGGGGGTATGAGCGCCGATGTGGAAGCGGCTATCGCACGGATTGAAAAGCAGCTAACGGCCATGCGCGGTGCCCCGGCATGTTCGACGAACAAGCCGTGGATGCTGCGGGGGGCTCGCGGCGAGGTCAACCCTGGCAGCTATGCCGTTACTCATGTGCGGCTCGTGCGCTCGAAGGCTCACGAGGTTGTTTCCCAGTCGGCTGCCAGCGCTGGAGAGGTCAGCACGGATACGGTTCGATCAGTTGAGTCGTTGCTGACGAAGGCGTTGTTGTGGGTTGCCGATACTGTGCAGGCGCGTATGTGCGGGCGTCTTGACCGGATGGATAAGGCGTGGGACGAGGCGTGCCAGTGGGCGTTTTACGTTGTTGAGGCGGAGTTGCCGTTGCCTGCGGAAGTATTTGCGGGGCAGGGGTCGGTGCCACAGGAGTGGAGTGTGGCGGTTCGCAATCGTGCGTTTGAGCTGTTTGCAGAGGCCGTGGAGCTTACCGCGGAGTACTGCGATTCTTTGTCGAAGAAGGGACGTGACACTTCCGAGAAGAAGGAACCGGCAAAGGATGCAGAAACTGCAGATGCTCGTGAATCCACACCGATGCTGTCTGACAGCCCGGAGCTGCGGAAGCGCTGGGATGATTTGATTGTCGCAATCAATATGGGTGGCCACGTGGCGCACTTAAACCCTGCGCTTGTGTCTTGCTTTGGCACCTACCAGTCGGCCGAGATTCCGGCGGAGAAGTTTGAGGAAATGCTCAGCCAGTGGGAAGACCAGCCGCAGCAGTTTGTTGATTTCGCCCGCAACCAGTACCAGGAAAGCATGAATGACGCTGCCTAGCAGCTACTTCATCATTCACACGAAAAGGAATTTTTATCATGGCTCAAGGAGATACCCCGATCACGCTGATTGGCAACCTCGTTGCCGATCCTGAATTGAAGTACACCAACAGCGGTACGGCTGTTGTCAACGTTCGAGTGGCATCCACGCCACGTGTCTATCGTGACGGCCAGTGGGTTGATGGTGAAGGATTGTTCTTGACTTGCAAGCTGTGGCGCGAGATGGCAGAAAACGCCACAGAGACGCTAACCAAGGGAATGCGCGTGATTGTTCACGGCAACCTTCGCCAGCGCTCTTACGAGACGCGCGAGGGCGAACGTCGCACGGTCTTTGAGATCGAGGCCGACGAGATTGGGCCGTCCCTTCGTTTTGCTACCGCCCAGGTCAATCGCACTGCAAAGAGTGGTGGCAGCAGGCCATCGCAGAATGGAGGCTTTGGCGGCGGCTCGCAGCAGAGCAACGCCGGAGGCGGATTCGGTGGCGGTGCCCCACAGAGTGACCCGTGGGGGTCTGCCCCGGCAGCCGGTTCCGGCATGGGAGGTGAAGAGCCGCCCTTCTAAGAGGTCTTTAATGTAGTGTTCCGTGGCTGTAATGCCCTGTGAGATGCGGTTATTCCGCTCTTGCAGGGCGTTTTTGTATCTGGAGCAACCGCCTTATCGGACAGTCGGCGCTGAGCGAAAACATCACTTGATTCACATCCGCCTCCCCACTACCCCCCTTAGCGCTACCCCGGTAGCGCTACCGTATTCACGCTGGCATTCTTGCGTTAACACCACACGAGGAGGAACACCATGACCACCTACGCGCTAACTTGCAACCACCACAACCATCCCGCCAAGACAGATGTCTTTACTGGTTCACTGCGGGAGGTCATTGACGCGCTGATTGACCACAATGACCGCTGGGGCAATGCCGATCTTGCTGCCGACTACTGGCCATACGTGTACTGGGCCGAACCAGACAGCTTCACGCTTGATGACGAAGAGGAAGCCCCCGAGACCCCGGACTACACCGCAGACGTTGCTATCGCGATTGCCTCTTCCGTCCTAGACGAGTCGCCAAAGCACATCTCGATCGCCGAAACCACGCCAATCAGCATTGCCGAGATGAAGAATAAGCTCACCGAGTCCGAAGGCATTAGCTCTTTTACTGCCGAGCAATTCATCACCGATGAATTGGCTAGCCGGGACTGGGGAAGCGACATGCTCTCCGAGGCACACTTCACGGAACTGCGCGATACACTTCGCGCAGAAATCGACAACGACAACATGGGCGTTGCTGAGCTGGATGACCTCGAAGAAGCGTGCGCCAAATACAAACAGGCGAAGAATGAGCTCGCCGAAGCGCTCGCACACCGAAATGCGGCAATCATCGACGCCGCGCGCGCTGGAGCCCAGCGAAAAAGAATCGCCCGGACTGCAGGCCTTGATGTGTCGATGGTGCGTCGGATCATTACCGAAGGGCGCTAGTCGTGAGGCAGAAATGGAGTCCCTACGATTTGCCGTACCTGCGCGAGGCGCAGGTCACCGCGTGGCTAAAGCTCGCAGAATTTTGGGGTAGACCAGAGGCTCGCGCCAGGGAGAAGGTTCCTGGCGCGAGCGCGCTCGACTTTCACGCAATGGCCGATGCGCTCCGTGAAGCACCACTGACGTGGATTGCCCGCGATTTTTGCTCCATGATTCGAGACACGATGGGCACTGTCCCTCAGTGGTCGCCTGAGGAAATCATGCCCTCGCAAAGTGGTCTGGTCGCCTTTGATACGCCCTTGTTTTCCGCTGTCTGGAACGGGGATATTAACAACCAGCGTTACCTAGTGCCGATTGACGCCATTTTTTGGAAAAGAACTGGTGACATGGTGAAAATTCGGGCGCTATCTCGCCTGGGAGAAGCACGGGGCGCACTTTCCCCTCTCCGTGAAGGAATCCCGTGGGACGAAGTGTTCGCAACCACTACACACGTGCAGACGCTGCTCGGAAAAGAGTCCGACGTGGAACTAGTCGTGGCCGAGGGTTTTCCTTCTGACGCCACCGGATCCGAACAGCTACTCGGAGCGTTGGGAGCAATGTGGCTACTCATGGCGCAGCCAACAGTGGTGGAAGAAGCCAATCCGGTTCAGATGCGCGTGAAGCGCTCCGGCGTGCGCCCTGGGCAATCCTCTAAGGCGACCGTTCAGGTCAACGTGCGTTCCCTAGTACGTAAGCATCGAGGTGGAAAAGGCGGAGGCAGTCGCGGCAAGGCCACGACCCGCTGGTGGGTACGCGGTCATTGGCGCCAGCAGGCGTGGGGAAAAGACCGCAAGCTACGCAAACCGGTTTTCATTGAGCCTCACACTGCCGGAGCGCGAGGCGCGGAGGTTGTCGAAAAGCCCAATGTCACCGTGTGGAAGAAAGAGACCTAACCCACAAGGAGACTGCTCCCCCATGTGTTCGCCGGCGATATGGGCTTAGCGAGGTACTGCGGGGCGAGATTCAAGGTGCCATGTAGCCACTAGTCGGGCATCGAACCTTATCCCCTGCTCATCAATCGTTTCGGCGAACTTTTCGCCCCCAATCTCGCGCATGACGGCTGCGGTTGTCGCAGCGTCATCAACTGCCGCATGTGCATTTGGGTTAAAGACTCCGCACCTTCTTGCTAAGGACTCTAGGTTGTACGGCCCAGTGGTCAATTGCTTCGCTAGATCAATTGTGTCGATGAAAGGCAGAACTACGTCTCCTTCAAGTTCAGCACCAAAGCGGTCGATTTCAGCGCACAGCATCTTTGCGTCATAAGGGGAATTATGCGCCATGAGATGCAAGCCATGTACGGTGCTGGCGAACTCTGAAAAGACCTGTTTGAACGTTGGGGCCTGCGCGACCATTGCATCGGTGATTCCGTGGATTGCGGAGTTCGTGATTGCCTTTTCGGGATTAATTAGGCTCCCCCAGCGTCCACACTCCCGGAATTGTTGGTCAACAATTACCACGCCGATTTCAACGATTCGATCGCGGCGGACGCTAAACCCCGTTGTTTCGGTGTCCACGATGGCATAAGCGGGCTGCCTAGACGTCATTAAGCCGTTAATGAGAGATGAGAAGAAACCCATATCAGCATGTTAATGCCCTTGTTGTCACTGACTGGCCATGAATGGACAGTCTTAGCCTTGTGACTACAGCGGTAGTCAGCCTGGCGCTAGAGGGCTACGAGGAAAACCCGACCAACCGATCGGCCTGGTTGAGCAGTTCAGTTGCCCAGAACTCAGGGCGCAGCGGATGGACTACCTCGGGATTTCCTGCAGATGGTCGGCATTCCAGTACAGTCTTCACCCACTTTTTCGGCCACCCGTCAGCGCCGTAGACCGCACCGACCAATGCTCCAGTGATAGCTGCGTTGGTATCAGTGTCGCCACCGTAGTTGATTGCATGAACGAGTGCGTCTTCGCCACTGTCGGTAATCAGCAGGCTTTCGACTGCGATGGATAGAGCCAGGAGCACCCAGCCGATATGGCCGAAGTATCGTCCGACTTTTCCTTGTGTACCAGCGATGATTGCCGAGTACACCTCTTCAGTTTGCGCGGAGGAGAGCATCGCGCTGAGCACTCGGGTCGTGTTTCCGGTCTCGATGGCGGTGACAATTCCGGCAACAAACACGGCATTGGCATCAACGCAGATCGGATTTGGGTGGGTCAGCTCTGCGTCCTGGCGTGCAAACTCCATTGCCTGCTCCAGGCTGATAGTGTCTCGCGCTCCGAAGACTCCCAGTGGACTAACGCGCATGAGTGCCCCGTTGGATTGGGACTGGGCGTTTGGCTTTCCGGCTAGGCCTGTTCGGCACGTCAGTCCGATGTCGAATGGTGCTGTCGATAGCCAGTGCTGGTAATTAGCGAATGCGACGCTTGGGTCGAAGGTGTCGGTGTTTTCTAGTGCGCGGATGAGCATCATCGCCATCTGTGAGTCATCGGTGGGCTGGCCGGCGATAAGGTTCCAGGTTCCACCGTTGGCCATGTTTCGCACGCCATTGGGGTACAGCTTGGCGATGGCTTTGGCGGGGAGGAACTCGACGAGGCTTCCTAGTGAGTCGCCGATAAATTGCCCGAGAAGACATCCTCGGGCGCGGTCTTTAATCGAATTGGCCAGGCTATTGTTCATCATCATTTCCATATCGCCGAGGCTATCGAGCTCAGGTTTCCGCCTGGCCGACGTCCGGGACTGCGGAGTCCAGCTGAGCACAGGCGTGTCACGTCCCCTCCCCCTACTCGACCGCAGCAATCCCGCGGCAGGAAAGCGGCCTGCCCTTACAGTGAAGCCCAGCAACATCCATTTTTCACCGCCTGACCTGGAGGAAAACTACTGATGGCTAAAGCCAGACGCCGACCATCCCCCTTTGAGGATGCTGCTCGCCGCCATTCACAGCAGCTCTTTAAAGACTGGATTGCCCTCACTTTCCGCGCCGACCACTTCCGGGCCGGGCCGGTTCCCCTGCCAGTAATCCATGTCTTCCTTGCGGTCGCAGCTATAGCTGTGATGTGGAAAGTCCCCAGTCTGCGCACCTGGGCATTAATTGCGCTCGCCATCGGTTTTGTCTTCACCGTTGGCCGTGCTGCCATCATCATGCCGGAGCGCAGAAAACGACTCCTGACGCTTTATGAACAGATTCAAAAACGAGCAGCGCTTCCCCGATCAACTGCAAATTCACCGGCCGCACCAGACCGTCACATCAAGGTACGCCAATGGGGCACAAAGTCCACCATTGAAGAGTTCACGCTCACGGTCGGCGACTGCCCTGCTTCCCACAGTGTGTTCGCCCACGCTCCCCTAGAGCAGGCCATCGACAATACGCTTGGGGCACCAGAGGGCATGTCGTGGGTCTTCGATTGGCCGTCACCCGCGGTCTGCCACGGAAAGCTCGTCTCTAACTCCAGCCCGGAAGTCACGCGGCAAGCATTTGTCCGGTCGGCGTTGTCGGTTGTGGCCACAACGCTTGGAATCAACGCTCGCAATGTCGATGATGGTTTCAATGTCACCTTCGACGGCTGGCAAGAGGTCGAAACTCGCACAGGCCTGCAGGTTATGGTTCCCCAGACCATCGCGATTGACTACGGTTCTTTCGACGATTCCAACCCGGCTGCTCGCAGCCAGGTGGAGCGCACCTTCGATAAGCGCATCAAGGCTCCCGGCGAGTGGATGTATTCATGGGACAGTGGCGTGCTGACCATGCAGCAAGCAGACAGGCAATCGACCGAGGCCAAGCGTAAGCGCACCACCCGCAAGATCGAGGACAACGTAATCGGCATGGTTCGCGGCAATGATCGCCGCGCAGATGACCCGGTGGTAACCGTAACGAAGTGGCTGGAGAACAGCAGTTTCCCTGTTGACCATCCGCAGAAGCTGCATATTGACTTCAGCACCCGCAATCTTGCTGCGCGGCGTACTCGGGATGCTTTCGAGTCCAACTTTGATGACACGATGAAAGCCGCGTACCCGAAGGTTGTGTGGCTGTATAACTGGACGTCTACCGGGGCGGAAACAACGTTGGATATTGCCGCAGTTCCTGCGCGGTCAAAGTTGGCGCTTCGCAAGGCGGCGGAGCGTCGCCTGCGCAACGTGGTCGAATCGAAGTTCGGCAGTTCCCGGAACTTCGTGGACTGCGATATTACTTCCTGGCAGGACAATCTCAGTGACCGCGGCGAGGCTCTGCCGAAGACCGCGCGGGTGAACTTCGGCGATGTCGATGTCACCAAGCAGGAGACCCAAGATGCGTTTGAACAGCACTGGGATTCGTTGAGCACCGATAACGACTGGCGCTATCGGTGGTCGCCGGCTGAGGGAATCGTGGAGATGACGGCAGTGGCTCCACTGCCTCCATATGCTACCTTCCCTCAGCCAGGCGAAGGAAAATTCAAGGAGCTCATGCAGGAGGCTCGCAAAGGTCGTTTCCACTTCGGCCCACAAAAGGGCGGCGGGACAATCGTGTGGGATCTCAACGGCACTCCGCACGCACTGTTTGGCGGCAAGACTGGTAGCGGTAAGTCTGTCGCACTGTCGCTGGTTCTTTTCTATGGCCTCTACAACCCGGATTTGATCTCGCTTATTGTTTGCGACCCGAAGCGCACTGACTTCACCTGGACGCCAGAGTTTCCTTCCGTCCAGACGTTCGCGGCGACCGACACCGAGATCGTTGCTGCTGTCGCGCAGGCTCGCGCAGAAATGGAGCGGCGACAGTCACTGCTCAACCGCCTGCAGGTACGCAACCTCGGGCAGTTGCGGAAGAAGTACGCCGAGTACCCGGAGCTCGAAAAAGAGCACGGACCGGCACCGAAGCGCCTCATTCTTTTCTTCGACGAGATTGCTGATTTCCTGGCCAAAGGCGCGAACAAAGACATCGAGGAACTCAAGGATGAAGCTCGCGCCGACTTGGAGAAGATTGGCCGCCTGGGGCGAGCCTTGGAGGTCAACATCATTGCGGCGGCACAGAAGCCGGATGCAAAGATTATCTCGACGCAGCTTCGTTCTCAGCTAGGCTTCCGCCTTGGTGTGGGGCCACTTGACCAGTACGAGTCGGAGCAGATTCTCAACTCTGACCACGGAACACGATTCCCGTCTGAAGGCGTACCAAAGGGGCGTTCCTGGGGACGTGACCCGAAGTACGGCATCCATATGGCTCAGGTGATGTTCCTGCCGGACGATACGAGCCCTGCTCCGTGGGATCCTTCCATCACGCTCGGAGGCGCAAAGGATGTGGTGCGCGAGCACTTGCAAACGCTGGGATATGCCCGGACAGAGATTACGAATAGTGACGGCGGGGTGGAACCCCGTTGGGTT
The DNA here is from genome assembly GCF_014335015.1 of Corynebacterium sp. LK31. Taxonomy (NCBI): domain Bacteria; kingdom Bacillati; phylum Actinomycetota; class Actinomycetes; order Mycobacteriales; family Corynebacteriaceae; genus Corynebacterium; species Corynebacterium sp. LK31. The sequence goes on from NZ_PDGW01000029.1 coordinate 50,638, forward strand.
AAGGTGGAAAATTAGAGGACAAAATTCAGGGGCGTATCGAAGAGGAAACATCCTTCGATACGCCCCTTTTTGGGCTATCTCGGCTTAGGCAACCTTCGTTCGCATGTCGAGCATGTGGTTGGCGATGAACTCCACTGTCCAGTCAGCGACGTCATCTCGGGAATAGCCACAGTTGACGTTCTCACTACGAATGTAGTCGTATGTGGCGGTCATTAACTCCTGGTTGCCCTCGATGGCATCAAGTTCAGCGTCGGTGAAGTGGTAGACGCGGGAATTGACCTCATGCAACTTGCTGAACAGGTAGTCAATGGTCAGCCCCTCAGCTCCTGGAAGGGCATTGGCGAGAGCTTCCGACGCACCCGAGCTAGCGTGAAGCTTGCTGCTGTTGCAGCGCTCCCAAATAGCATCGTCGTGAACAACGACGGTGGTTTTGTCTGAGGTCTTCCAGGAGACGGAACCGCGCTCGGGGTCGATGGTCACGTCGAGGGCGACAAGAGCGTAGTTGATTTCGATGAAGGCGAGGGTGCTGGTGCTCATTGGGGCAAGCTCCTTTGGTGGGCTGTTGGTTCTTGCCTGAGCATGTCAATGAGCTGAAACGATCTGGCCGACCGGGGCGACTACGCGCGTAGTCACGTGTTTTCTTGGTGCCTACAGCTCTAGATAGAATTTGTTGCCTTCGTATTGGGTGGCGACTGGGATGTTCTTCACTCCCGTCATTTGGACAGGATTCATGTTTGGTGAGACAACGGTGAATCCGCAGTCCTTGTAGAACTTCGTAAGTTTGTCGTTGTCTCCAACTTCGGTGTCAATCTGGCCGCAAATGACTTCGTACCCGCCATTCCTCGCAAATTCAATGGCTTTATCGACGAGCGCACGACCAATACCTTGCCCACCATATGCAGAGTCAACGGCCAGCTTCGATAGCAAAATACGACGAAGTAGAGCTTCGGAATAGTCAATCTTTTCCTGCTCTGAAAACCCTGGGTTCTTAAAAACCGCCTGAACGGCGCTTCCCATCGTGCTCACATGTACAGCTCCATAGATTTCATAACCGCTTGGGGGCAACGCCACGATCAGTTTTTCATCCAAGGAAGAAGCATTTTCAACCTTAAAGTTCCTAAGTAGTCTTCTAGAGCGGTTCAGGAGCTCTTCGGTGAAATCTTCCATATCGAAACCGTGGTCGTTGAGGAATTTCACTGCGTTCTTTCGGAGCTTGGCTTGATCTTCCTTCACTACTACGATGCGGTAATTCTTCTCCGCGGTCTGCGGAGTTTCCTCCACAACGCGAGGGGCTTCCTCTGCGATGCGGGAATCGTCAGCCTTCTTCTTTCTCTTCTGGAAAAGCTTGCCAAACACGTGCCTTACTCTCCTACTCTCATCAAAACTAGATTTCCTATTTTACCTGCGGAAAGCGGGCTGGTGCCACAATGGTCGAGCACCACAAAACATCCACATGAATGTAGGAACGCTATGCGCATTTTCAGTTCGATCGTGGCCATTGTTGTCGCGCTCGGGGTGGCCTATGGGATTGCTCGATGGGCTGGCGATAATCAGCCATTGTTCAGCGAGGAATGGTTCTCCGTCGTGCGGGAAAAGACTGATTCGGTTATCGACAAGGGGCGTGATTTTGGGCAGACACTGCCTCCTCCTGAAAGCATCAATCTCCCGGAGATTCCCCAGGTTGCAACTGATGTGCCAGGCGCTCCAGCGCAGGAGCTGAATTAATATGCAAGCCATTTCCAAGATCTTTGGGACGATTGTCTCCATTCTCGTTGTCATCGGCGTCGTTAAAGGTATCGGTGAAGCTGATATGCCTGATGGGTTTGACCTGCAGACCCTACTGGCGTCAATTATCAACGGCATCGCCGATCTGACAGTCTTCCTTATTCCGCAAATCATCCAGGCTGTTAGCAATGCGGGCGGGGTGGCGTAGTCATGGTTATGGGCCCGACGCATTCCATGAGTGGCGCGGCTGTCGGCCTTGCCGTAGCCCAGTTGATTCCTGCATCCTGGGGCGGTGTCACGTCCCCGGCTGAGGCATTCGTTTTCGCCGGCATCGGTGCCGGCGCAGCGCTCCTCCCCGACCTCGATAGTCCACAAGCAACAGTGTCTCGATCGTTTGGCCCCGCCTCAATCGGCCTTTCGCATCTAGTCGAAAACTCAGCGCAAGCCCTGGTCAATGTCACACGCACACCAAAAGACGAATACTGCGGCAACGGGCACCGGACAGCGACGCACACCATCTGGTTCGCTATCGTCGCAGGACTAGCGTGCTCGGCGCTGGTAGCCATCGGCGGGAAAACCGCCACGATAGCCCTGCTGTTTTTCTTCCTTGGGCTGGGACTTCGTGGGCTGTTCCCCTCCTGGTCAAAGCAGAATGACTGGCTTGCTATCTCTGCCCTATCTCTAGGTATCGCCCTTGCTGTGTGGCAATTTGTGCCAGCCTCCGCGTCACCGGCTGCTATCGGCTGTGCGGTCGCTGTCGGTGTCCTGACGCATATTTTCGGCGACTGGCTCACCAAAGCTGGCGTACCCATGTTGGGTGGCGTAGTCACGGTCAATGGCAAGCGTTGGTGGGACTTCGGCGCTCCAGGCGCGTTGCGCATCTCCGCTAATGGAACGGCCGATCAGTTCTTGCTGGGGTTGTTTACTCTGATGGTCGGCTACGAGATTTTCCTGATTGGCTCGGGGCGAACCATTGCGGACAGTCTGCAGGCTATCGGCGGATAATTTATCCGCCCCATGACTTCCCCACTGGGGTGGCAGTACTGCCACCCCAGTGCTTTTTATTGCCCTTAGGCATTCACCTCAGCTTCCACTGGGTTGGTGAACAATGCCCATAGCTGCTGTGTCGCGTCCGTGTAACCGTTGAGGTACTCGGTGCGCTCGGTGAAGTAGTCCTGCATCGAATCGGCGCATTCTTTGTCAAGAACAGCCACGCGGTGTTCCATGTCGAGAAAGTGCTTAATCAGTTCTGGCAGTGCCTGGCGTGCTTCTGGGCTATCAGGGTTGGCTTGGAGCTTCTTTACCTGGTCAACCGTGAGTTTCTTGGTCAGCATCGTCTTTTACTCCTCGTCGTCGTTGTTGCCGTTGTGCGTTGTTGCAATCTCGTGAATTGCGCGGGTCTGTCGCACCAGTCGGAGCACGGAATCAGGGCTGAGAGCGGCTTCTGCGTCAAAGTCCTTGAATGCGTCCTGTTCGTTGTCGAAACGGCTCACAGGCACCCATTCACCGTCTGTTTGGCGCTGTACTTCGAACTCAACGGTGGTGTCATCGGTGGAGACGATTCCGGCAACCAGCAGCTGCTTAGCCATCTCGTAGGAGCCGTTGCCGACCTCTTCGCCGTATTCCAGAATCTCTCGTGCGCGTTCAAAGGTGTTCATTTTCTGTCCCCTTTTTCTTTGACTGTCTCGCGGTCGTTGTTGTTGATTTCATCTTCGCAACCAGCAGTGTTGACCTGGCCGGAATTGCCGACCGCAAACACCTTCCTAAATACGGCTTCCACCTGGTGTTTTACGCTGCCCTGGCGGCGGACAGTCACGGTCAGAACGCAGAAAAAGGGGCAGGTCATTATGACCCGCCCCTCGTGGTTTCTACAGTTGGCGCTGCAGCATCATCGGCATCAAAACGTTGTGCTCAAACGTCGGCTTATCGAACTGCTGCGCCAGGTTCTCCAAGAAGCGAATCTGCTCATCGTTCAAAGGCAAAGTACGCCCCATGTCATCAGCGGTAGTAACAAGGCAATCGCCGACGTAGAACTGATGGAGCGGAGCACCTACTGAGTGCATCAGCCACATGACTTGAGTGTTGACCTCGGGGGCTGTGGCAAACATGCCCTCCTCGTCGAGCCAGAAGTCCAGGGCACCCACGCTGGTCTCAAGGGATACAACGTCCACCAGGCGGGCGTTGGTGGCCTTCTGAAGCTCGGCGTAGGTAATGCTGCCGTCGTTATCGACTTCGACGTTGACGGTCTTCATTGGGGCGTTGGGCTTGACTTCGAATGCGGTTGCAGTGGCCATGATGTCCTCCTTGAAAGGAATCTCGTGGGTGGCTGATGTGCTCTCAGCGTCTCAACCGCTACCGACAACCTGGCCGGATTAGTACGCCTGTCACCTTGCCGAGATAGTGGCCACTTCCAGGGAATTTAGCGCCTACGCCAAACCGGACAGTCACGGGATTGGGGAACGCATCGCCCTCGCAGGAATACTCCCACGAGGGCGATTTTCGGCCTAGACCGCGGGCACGTCCTCCAGCTTGCCCTGAACCCACTCCAGCGCCTTATCCGTCAGCGAGTAGACGAAAACCCGTGCCATGTTCATCTGTACCGCCGCATCAGGCTCCGGCTCCAGGAAGCCAGATGCAATGACGGCATTGAGGGTTTCCTTGGCGACGTTGTGGCTGACAATGACCTGGCGGTCTTCGTCCTCCAGGAAAATATCGGGGCTGTTGACGGTCAAGGTGGTGAAGCACTCTTCCCAGCCGTCTTCGAGGTGCGTCAGCTGCAGGGCGACGCGACCTCCTTCCAGGTAGCGCTCAACTTTGACAGTGAGGTCAAAGTGCTTGCCGCAGAAGTTCAGCGGAATGTTCCAGTCGGTGTTGCCCATGATGGTGTCCCCTTCGTGCGTGGTGGTGTTTTTGAGTACGCATTTATGTTCTCACCAGGGGTTTTCCATCTGGCCGGATAGTGATGGGGCATCAGGGGATGCGTAAGTCATCGCCGAGAGTTCTAGCTGCAGTTTTGGTGGTGGATATACCGACTCTTAGATCGGACAGTCAAGTGTTTCCGACAAGGAATCGCCGGCGGGTCATTGCATGAAAAAGCACCCTTACCAGCGATATGGCTAGCGGGGTGCTTTTCTCGCATAGGTGGCCACTACAGTGCCAAGAACTCGATTTCGTCGATCATTTCCTCCAGCTCTGCTCGCGCCTTTCGCACAGTTTCGGCTTTCTGTGCCACTGCAAGGCGCTCGCCTTCGATGATTGAATCATCCACCTCGGGCACTGCTTGAAGTACGGCGGCAATCGCTGGCACCATGTCCATCGTCTCTAGGGCGTCTTCGACGGACTTTTGCGCTTCCTCCAACTCGGTGTCATCCAGGGAATCGAAGATGCCTTCGGCTCCCTCTTGGGCTGCGATGTCGCACAGTGCCTGCATGGCTTTCTTTGCGACATTGATGGTTTCTACTACTGCATCCAGGTTCTTATTGACCTGTGGGGATAACTGCGCGAGCGTGCGTGTGAATCCGGCTACTTGCTCGACTTTTTCTACCGCGTTGTCGGCCTGGGCTGCGCGAGCAAGCGTTTCCTCAAAGCTCGGCTGACCAGCAGGCGCGAAAGCTCCTGTCTGTTCGGACACTGCCTTGTCGAACTCTGCTTGCGCCTGTGGTTGACCTGATTTCTGCTCGTTCGGCGCCACCGTGTCTTGCCAGTCGGGCTCTTCGTTTGTGGTGCCGTAGCGGTCGTTTTGGGTGACCTTGGCTGCGCGGCCGCGCTGTGGGGCTTCGGCGGCGGCAAGGTCTTCTTCGGATACCCACGGGGCGAACCCGGTGTCTGTAGGTGGATCGGGAACTTTGCCCTCGTCGATGGTTTCCTTCATCGTCGTGTCAATGACGGCCTGAACATCGTCAGGTGTCACGTCCCCGCCTTCTGCAGCCTCTTCAGATCGAGCGACGATTGCATCCAAAAGGCGCTCATGGTTCTCGCCAGTTGCGCCACCAGGGATCTGCTTTAGCAGTTTGTCTGGCACCACAAGGTCAGAAGCATCAACACCAGTTTTCTCTGCAATTGACCACATCATCCATGCAACATTGCTCATGCGACGCACGTAGGAAGCGGAATACATCTTGCCTTGCGCGTTGGGCAGGCGATTTTGAAACCGCTCACGAATAAACTCCCGCGGCGAGTGGTAGCCCAGTGGCTCCCACGCCTTCCTATCCAGGATCTCCTGCATTGTCTCCACGAACGTTGTGGCGGAAACTAGCGCCCGTTCTACCAGTTCTTCGGCTTGCTCAACGGTCAGCGGGCCCTTGTCCGGGGCAACCGGGTGCTGTTCAGCATCTGCTACCTGCAGAGAGTCCGCTAATGCAGCGTCCATCGCGGCATCCACTGCTGCGCTACTCATGGTTTAGCTCCTTTCTGTGCGCCATGCTTCCTAAACGTGTGGGGTGTCAGTGTGCGCGTAGTTGCCCAGTGCATTTTCCTTTGCGGCGTCTCTCTGCTCCTTAGAAGGCAGGTATGTCAGCTTCGGCCCTCGGATACGTGGATTACGAGTATCGGCAATCAGGTCGAGCTTTTCGGCATACGTCGCAGTGTTTGAAGCGATGAAAAAGCCCTTGGGCCCATAAGCAGTCGGGTTTAGCCCGAGCTTGTCGGCCAGCACTTCTACTGCGATCTTCTTCTGCTGAGGACTGGCTTCATCGAGTTTCTTCGGCAGCCGCACAGAGATACCGCCTGGGGAAATAGTGGAGGCAACACGAGCTCGGATGGAAAACGACTTACCTGTTGTCGGGTCGGTACGCCGCGTGGTGGAAAACAGATCCTTCATGCGAGCAGCCACGGCCGCATCATTGGTCAAATCGGTGACGTTATCCAGGGCTGATTGCTTGCGCGGATGCCCCTCGTCATCGTGAGTGGTGGGCGTCCAGGTGGTCGGCCAATCGACAGGATTTCCTTCCCTGTCGGTCGGCCCCTGGGTCATCAACGTTGTGGTGCCCTGCCCGGCGGCGCGGTTGGCGATAAAGCGTTGCATGTCAGCCTCGATGCGGTGGCGCTTCAGGTCACGGACAGTTCCCAGACCTGGGGTAGGTGCGTACTGGCGTGCGTCCTGTGCCGCAGTGTTGCCAATGGTGTCACCTGGCACATATTTCGAGGTCACAATCGTGGAACGCTTGTTCTTTTCTGCCCACTTCTGAGCATCGCTGGCTGTCTTGTCGGGTCGCCAGGCCTGGGCGAGACGGTTCATAGCTGCGCTGGTGTGTCGGCAAGTGCCGTGCTTTTTGTACTCGTCGCAATCGCATCGCAGGCCAGGGTTGTTGCCGATGGCTTTGTCAGTGAGAACGCGGCGGTATTCCCCATCGGTGTCCATTTCTTCCCATACGGTTGCCATGCCGGTGACTTTGCCATCCACGAAGTTCATGGCGATGGGTGCCTGCACAATCTTGTTGTTGAACAATTCTTTTTCGACCAATGCAGCCTTCGGCATGTGCCCCGAGGCAAGCGATAGATCCTGGATGACACCATCGGTGTCACGTCCCTTGAGGGCGCCCGGCTTCATCGACGCCTTAATGGCGCCGAAAGCAATCGTCTGCGGTCCCACCTCGTTGAACTCAAACTGGCCCTTCCGCAGCTCTTCACGCCGATTACGGTTGTAAGCGATACGCGCGGCGCGATTCATCGCATCCAGCTTCTCGCTGTGACCGCCAGGAACAGGGCACTGATGGCTCGTATTAAACGATGCCCACTGCCCGCACGTCGGGCAGCGATACAGCGTCAGTGCAGCGTTAGCGTCTTCCGCGTTGGCAAACTGGTGTGCCTCATTGTCAGCAAACTCGGTGAACACCTCCCCTACTGGTCGTGACTGCGCTTCTGCAAGAAGCTCCGTGACTTCATGTGGCTGTGCGCGCAAAATCAGCGGAGGCCGCTCATTGCCTTCCGCGTCTGGATGCCGCTCAATGAGCACCACGCCACTGTCCTGGTTGTAGGAAAGTGACTTGGCAAAGGAACTCACAGGCTTATTGTTCGCATCAATCTTCCGGTTGAGTTCTTCCAACGAATGATCGGCCTTGGCCAGCTGCTTGGCTGCCTTCATCTTTGGCAGGAAACCGCCTGATGCTTCAAAATCGGCGACACGGCTATCGAGCTGCTGCTTCCATTCTTCGACGCTTTTGCCGTCCTGGAAATCCTCTGGGTAGGCCGTGTGGAGCCATTCGTCCAAAGTCTTATCTGCCGGTTTGTTGGCATAGTTGCCCAGGCGCTCGTGGATTTCCATCATTTCAAATGACCGATGGTAGATTTCCGACAGTTTCTCTCGCTGAGCGAGCATGGCAGCGTTTGGGCACTCGTCTTCGGTGTGCCCAAACTGACCGCACTTGGCGCACTTGACCACGCCTTTTCCGGGGTGTTCGAAAGTACGCAGAACGTGTGAGGAGTCGATTGCTGGTTTCGAATCGAGTTGGGCGATAGCGCTTTGTCGGCGCTGTTCCATGATCTGCATGGCCTGGACAGAGCGACCTGATACGCCGAGGTTGTGCTGGGTGGCGGGGTCGATTCCTGCGGTGGCCAGTGCGTTTCGTTCGGTGTCGCGGATCTGGGAATGGTGGTTGCGCCGCCCGTCCTGGGAGACAATTTCGTCCCATTCCTTGCGGGCTTCATCGACGGAGATGCCGCGGTGGCGGGCGTTGACTTCCAGGAAGTTTTCTTTGGCCGGCGAGACGTTTTCCAGCAGATTTCCTAGCCGCTGCATGGCGTAGATGTTCGCGGCGGTGTTCATCTGGGCGTTCGTTAGAGGTTCGCCCTTTTCGTTCTTGCCTGACAGGAGGCGCTTTTCTTCAAGGTCAAGGCGAGTGATGATGCCGTCTCGGCTTCCTCGCTTGCCGGACGATTTGGCGTACTTCTGTGCGTCACTGAGAAACTCTGCGTTACGCAGACTCTCCCGAAGTGTCCGCACCATCTGTAGTTGCTCATCTACACTGACGGGCGCTTCAGTATCCAGTGCGTCTCCGGTGTGCTTGATCTCGTGGATCATGGACTGCACTTCAGCGTCGTGGAAGGCATTGTCTCCGTAGTAGCGCTGCAGCGCCTTTACAACTGCCATCTGCGCACTACGGCCCTTATTTTCGCGGCAAACCATTAGCTCTCAACTTCCTGTGAATGTGGTGTGGCGTGGTGATGGTGTTTCATGCGTGTTTAGTGCTCGCCAAATGCAGCCAGGTTTGCTGCGTATCGCTGGCGAACAGTCTCGTCGTAGCTATCTCGGTACAGAGCATCTACGGGCGTGACCGGCCTAATTGTGCTGGCAATGGCCCCTAGCGCGTCAAGGTCTTCGAGGAGGTTGTCGGCACTGTCTACTCTGATGTGGCGGGCGTTGAGATCTGAGACATTATCCGAGTATTTCCGCCCTTCGATAACGAGTGTCGCTTCGAAGTACACCGTGGGAACGGTGGTGTACGGGTAGTAGTCCCCATCATTGACTACAAGGGGAACATTGGCACGCCACACTCCACGGTTTCCGGTGAATAGCTCGCCATTGGGGTTGGCGAACAGCATTTCATCCACGATTCCTACCGGCGCCGATGCGATGCTCGTTGCGGCACGGTCGAGTACTTCACGCTCACGGTCAGAAAGTTCATCCCAACTGCCGTCTTTCTTTGCTGCGTCGTTGATAATGGCCTGTGCCACCAGGCGAGCCTGGTGAGCGAAATCGGATCGCAAGTACGTCAGTTCGGCATTAATGCGGTCGGACTCGTCTAGCAAAACCAGTCGGCGCTTGTCCTTCTCCGCATCGTCGAGGTCGTTGTATTCCCGCTGGATGGCGTACAGGCGAGCCAGGCGCTCTTGGTAGTCCGGGCCGCAGACTGCCGCGAGAACATCCTCCGCGTAGTCGGCGTAGACGCGGATATGGTCAGGCAACACTCGATCAAAGGAAACATCGAATACTGGTGGTCGAGTCGAACAGACCACTGGGATTGTCCGCCCGTGTGCTGTACCCACTGCATGAATGTGCCCGTCATGGGTAATCAGCGGGGGAATATGCCCGGTGTCTGGGTGAATAGTTCGGTATTCGATTGGGTCATGCGCAATATGGAACGAAGCACTGTCCATAGCAAGCAGACACCTCCTGTCGATGCGAATTATCAGCTGTGAAGCATGGTGTTTGCAGAAGATGGTAAACAATGCCCGCTTACCGACGATTGCTTCACAATCAGGAAGTGCCGTCGTTGGTTTTATTGCTCTGCCAGGGCGTTGATGACTTCGCTGAGCATCGCCGTGTCGAGATCGTCAGGTGAACTGCAGTTGATGACTTTCCCGTGGCTAATGGGAAATTCTCGGCCAAAAACCCCGAGTTTAACTGCAATACAGCGCACACCGTCGTTTTCTAGTCGCTGCATTTGTTCATCAATTATTTCCATGTCCCCCTCAGGTAGGGCGCCATCTGTGAAGACAATGAGCACCCGCGCTCCGCTGGATTCGAGAAGCCGGGCCGCTGCGGCAGCTCGGGCGACGCTGGCGGGCCCGTGGCTGGACTGGCTTCCAGGGTCGGTGACTACGGGCACTTGCCGAGGCGTCGTGTCCGGCCGGATGGTTTCGAATGATTCTCCGCCAAATCCCCAGCACGAGACTGTGCCCCCGATGGTGGCCACTGCGTGCGATAGCGCCCATGTTGACGATTCGAGGTTCTTGCGGAACATGCGTGTGGTTGCCGACGAATCGAACACGACGGCACAGGATAGTCCTGGCTGGTCAACGGTTTTGCGTGATGGCTTTCGCCACGGTGTTGCCGTCATTTCTACTCCCGCGGCTCGTTGTGCGGCGGCTTGCACTAGTTGGCGTGTATCGAGACGCCCGGAAGGAATGGAGCTGGCATTAGTGGTGTTGCGGGGGGTGCGATAGCGAGCCTTTTTCAGCGCGAGAGTAAGTCTGTGGCTGAGGTTCTTCTCTGCCTGGTTTGCGTCCCGGTATGTGATGTATCGGTTGATCGGAAGACCGGCGGAGGAGGTGGACCGCTCGGATGTCACGTCCCCTGTTGGGTCAAGAAGCTGAGCCCACTCCTGCATTGTGGTTGCCGCCGGCTTCCGTCCGCGTTTTTTCGCCACAGGAGGAAAAAGGGTGCGCAAGGCTCGCATATCCTCGGTCGCATTCCACTTGCACCGATAACCCACCAGAGCAAGCTCCTCTTTCAGTTCGGAAAGCAGCACATCATCCTCGATACGCTGGGCCAGTTCCACCCACCGGCGACCACATTCCACCAGTATGTCGCCTCGGGCATCCGGTGCCGTCAGCACGTCATCCCACAGCTTCTCGATGGCCGCGAAGTCATCGCCCCAGATTTTTTCTAGGAGCTGCGGGATCTGTCCTACATGACGGTCATCCACAAGGCCTGCCTTAAAACGCAACCCGACCCCCATCGTGGTCGCGCACAACACCTCCCCGTAGTGCGGAGCGAAGCTATGCAGGTCATGCCCATACCAGCTGGTAAACAAGGGTCGTGCCATTGGTGCGAAACGCGCGTACTCCGCTTCAGCTCGTACCTGGTCACAAAACACTGCCGCCTCGTATGCGTCCGAGTCTTCAGCATCCCGCAGGGACGTATCGGTGCGCCACGGAGAAAACCGCAATGGTGCCAGCGCGGCAAACAAAGCGCCAAACATCATCGGTTGGCGAATCTGCGTGGCCGTATCGGTCACTGCACCATGCGGCGCCTCGGCGTGCCGCTCAACGAGCAGCCGAGGATCAATGTTGATGGTGCGGTGTCGAACTGTCACCGCGTCAGGGGATAGTGGTGATGAGGAAAAAGATACCTGGCGGTCAACACCGAACTGGCTACGCACTGTTGCCGACAGCGACGGGGCAATGATTCTTTCCCAGCTCGGATGAATTGGGGCTTGGGCACGAGTGGCGGTCATCGCAAAAGGCTCCTTGGGTGCAATGGTGTTTTCTTGCTCCGTATCGTCGCACACCACCTGTTTCTCTTGGCCTTTTTCACTCCCCCGGCGAAAGCGGTCACATGACTTAATGAGGTCTGTACGTTGGTCGTAGAAAATCCACCACTAGAAAGCGACAGCACCATGCATCACGTTTTTGGATACGGGTTCATCCCTTCCTCTGATGTCTTCGACACTACTTCCGTTTCCCACTGCAACTTTATGACCGACCGTGGCTACCACATCTGGGGAAGCCTTGATGACGTCAACTGCGAGTTCTACCGACTCTCCGAGGACTCCTCCCATCGACTCCGCACCCTGCAGCGCATCGCCGACGAGATCCACGAAGAGTCCGACAACGATCAGCGTCAGCATGGCCTGTCGTACCTGCACACCGTGGCTTTCCCAATGGATGACCTCGAAGGTGACAGCCCAGAAAACCTAATGCAGCGTTTCCTGCGCATCCTCGACGAAACAGGCGGAAACTCGGCCGATGTCGCGACCTACATCCGCAGCCTGGAACTCAGCATGGCCACCCCAGGCGAGCAGGAAGCCGCCCTGGAGGAAACAGCACCCCAGCCACAGTCGGCGACGGAAACGTCAGATGAGCCCGTTTTCAACGACGAATACCAGCCCCGCTACATCGGCGAGCTTCGTGACGTCGATCTGATCCGACGTGCCCATGTCAACAACATGACCGTGCTACTCCAGGGGCCTCCGGGAACCGGCAAGACAACACTATGCAACGCTGCCCTCCATGAGCCTATTACCGTCAACTGCCACGATGGCATGACTATCTCCGACCTTGTTGGCCAATGGAAACCTGTGCCAGGGTCTCCTGGCGACTTCCAGTGGCACGACGGGCCGCTGGTTACTGCAATGGAAACCGGCACCGCCCTTATCCTCGATGACTTCCCCTGGGCTTCCAACACTGTGCAATCCGCCCTTTTGCCGGTACTCGACTATCGACGAGAAATCACCGTCGTTGACCGTCCCGAAAACCAAACGATTAAGGCAGCTCAAGGCTTCTCTGTCATCATCACTGCTAACCCGAACACAGGTATCGGCATTATTGAGCCCATTGCCGACCGCATTGACGTGACGCTCGATGTGCCAACTGACCTGGCGACCGCTTCTGCGCTAGGAGCTCACCCGGATTTCCTGGCTGTTGCTTACCGGCTGGAGTACGACATGGAGCAGCGTCGCCTCGATGGAGGCATTGGCTGGACTCCCTCCATCCGCTCACTGCTGTCAGCTACGAAGAAAGCAAAGGTTTTCGGCCTTCCAATTGCAGCTGCAGCTTTCCTGGCGGAATGCCCTATTGCCGATGTGGATTATCGAACCTTCGTCCGTGACCTCCTGGAGGCGCAGACCCGTTTGGAGATTACCGATGGCCTGGTATCTCAGGCGCGCGATTAGGGAAAAGTCGGATCATTGATGTTGCTCTGCGTCTCCAGGCGCATGTCCACATTGGACAGTGCCGGCCCCACACCACCGACTTGGACTCAACAAGGAAGAGTGGCAGATCTGTCAGGAGTGGGTTTTCTGCGCTGGGGCAAGCAGTTGGTAAACCCTGCCTTTGCTGACCTCTAGTAGCACTGCTGCATCAGCAGCCGGAATGTTCCTAGATTTCAGGCTGTGAGCTGCTTTACGGAGCTGTGCTGCAGCACGCTCCTGCTGGCGAGCGGCTTCAAGCGTTTCTTTGCGAGCGATTGCAATATCGTCTTGCAGTCCCCCGAGGTCAACCGTGAGATCGATGTCAATATCGCTATGGTCGATTGCTGGCTCAATGGTGTCGAGGTAGTCGCGTACCTGTTGTTCGGCGTCTTTGAGGTGAGTGACGCTGGTTGCGTTATCTTCGTCCAGGATTAGATCCCACCCTTTCTCCCATCTTTCAGCGGTGACGTGGATTGTGGTGCTCATTTCTCCTCCTTTTTCAGGCGCTCTACGTTGGCTATTGCTTTGAGGGCATTGCGGGTTACTGCGGGGGATATTTCGCGGGTTTGCGTGATAACAACAGGGCGTTGCAGCAAGGTGTGTGTCCACACCTCGTGGTCGCCTTTTCCTTCCCTTGATGTAAATCCTGCTCTGGTCAGCTTTCTCACTAGGTCGCGCCGTTTCATTGGCTTAGTCATAAGCATAGTATAGCCCCCCTATATCATCAATGTATAGAGGGGCTATACTTTTTTGGAGATTCGGGGGGGTGGACACTGCCGAAAAACAGGAAAACACCCGACCCAGAAACGTCAACACCAACACAAACTGCAGGAATAGCACCCCTCATACCTCCAGCCTGAGCAGGGAACTAACAAGGTCATCCTTCGACTAAATAGCAACGAGCACCTAGCAACACCCCAACACATAACGCACCACGTATTAACGCCCTAAAAGGATGGTCCAGCATTGCCCCGGCCCACCGATCTACTCCAGCAACTACGCACGGACCTGGCAGGCCAACCTCGCCACAGCGGAACCCCCGCTAACTTTTTTGACATCACCACACGACCGCAGACGCCCTATGCCGAACACAGGCATAGGGCAACACATCTCCCCCGATAGACACCCCCTATTGAACCCGCGGGCGGGTGGGGATATCGTGCAACTTAAGTCATATATATAACTATATGACTTACTCCGGAAACCAAGTCAGCCCGACACGGGCTCCAAGCCCCAAGGAGACCAAAAATGAAGATACCCCGCAGATTAGCGGTTGCAGCTATGGCAATCACAATGTCTGTGACACTAGCGGCTCCTGCGTACGCTGCTACCACAAACTACTTCCCGAGGATTGATATTACGCACACCCCGCAAGGTGACCGCGTTCATGTTTACCATCATGGTGGCGATACATATCCGGGAATGATGGCAAGTTCAAATCGCCTTCATGAGCGCATGTGGAATGAGTACAAGCAAAAGACGCCTCCTCATCTGCACACTAACAGTATGAAAAATCAGCTTTCGTGCCATGTTGCAAACATAGGCGCAAAAAATCCTTGGAACCTCGAAAGCTGGCGGCCAGATGTCGGCTATGCTGCGACAGTGAGGGCACTTTGTAACCCATAAGTAGGAAAGGCAGTACACAATGGCTAAGTTCGTCGCGCTATTCATTGGCACTCTACTAGCGGGAGCTGCCCTCATTTTCTTTGGCAATAGCTATATGTCGGCTTCAGTAAACGAGGCAGATTTAACCGGTTTGACCGCAGAAAATGGGCTCATTGCCTTTCTTTTAATAGCGTCTGGGATAGTCGCAATCATAGTCTCTGTAATGTACTTTCCTGGAAAAATATTGAAAGAAAGGCGCAATTAAAGTTCGACATCGACAGTCCGCGCCTCCTCATGACAAGAGGAGGCGCGGACTCTCCACTCCTCTGCATCAGCAGCCGGCAAACCCCATGTTCCGACTCCAGATTTTTCATACCAGGGGTATTTTCCTCCGAAGCTACCGATTTAGAGAAGTGCTGCCAGCTCTAAGATGACGTGCGACTTCTGCCTTCGATATACCTTCCCTATTCCACCGCCATACCTGTTTAGTTGGACCAGAATCTAAAACGGGAACACGCCTATTCAATCCCTTCGGCTTATCCCCCAAAAATAAGCACCTACTCAAACTCTGCAATGCTACCGAACAACCCCAGTATCAAACAGGAGACCAGCGAGGGATTCTTCGACTAGGCCTACCTCTCTTTAAAAGGAACACCACGGCCGACAAGGTCATCAATGCCGCAATCAGCTGACCCCTGTGAACAAAACACAGCGTTTTCTCTAGGTCTGAGCGTTTGCGCGTAATCAGCTAGTTCTATCGGGGAAAAATTCGATAGACTACTGCACTTTTAGTTCAACAATCTGACGAGCAGGGTCCCCTCCCCGCGGAACCACTTGCGCATACCCAACTTTTGCCCCCGAAAACCGGCAAATGTTCCAGTCAGACATACCTAGAAAAACTATCGTCGTATTGCCGTAAACTCTATTTAGTTCTGCGTCATCTGGCAATATAGGAAAAATGAAGAGCTCTAACAGGAGAAAAATTATTAGTGCCTTGGGCACAGCCCGCATTGCCCCGTATTTGGCGGCGGCGGGCGGGAATGAAAAGAAAGCTCTTTCTCTTTACCGTTGGAGTGTTGAGTTAGCTGCGTCTACTCAGGAGATGTTGGGCTTGACAGAAGTGTTTCTTCGCAATGCTATTGATGCGCAGCTGCAGATATGGAACAACACGGAGAAGGGATACCAGACAAGTTGGTTGCTTCACGACCCTGCCAGCCCTTTACGTAGCTTAACGGAAGGCAAGAGAAAATCGGCTTTAAACCTTGCTACAAAATCAGCCCGGCGTCGCCCAGCTAACCATTTTCGACACGGGCAGCAGGTTACACATGATGACGTTCTTGCTCACACAATGTTTGGCATGTGGAAGGATATTTTACCGAATCATGCACCTGACGCTGATCCACTCAAGACCGAGAATAGGAACCGCATGACATTGTGGACGGGCGCGGTGATAAATGCTTTTCCGCACATAGAGGACTTGAATGGGGAGAAGACATATTGGCGGGTCGCTCATTTGCATGAGCTGCGGAATCGAGTCTCTCATATGGATAGCGTGTTGAACGTGGATGTACTCGATATTGTTAACGATGCGTTCGAGCTGGTGGGCAGTATTGATCCCGATTTGGCTATTTGGCTAACTGGCACTAGTACGGTTCATGC
>NZ_PDGW01000030.1:0-31204 GCF_014335015.1 Corynebacterium sp. LK31
CAGCAGACCAGCCCCGCGGCAGGGCACCACCAAGGCACTCCCCTTCCCCATACACCTGACTACCCCGCACCAAAACCACCCACACCAACACAGTGAGCCAGGCGCACCCCACCAACCCCAACCACATGACCCAACGGGGTTACGCCGGCCCCCAGGGCCGGAGTGACCCCGAACGACCCCTACATGGTCACCGCACGCAACGACGGCGGTCAGCGAGGGTCGTTGTAGGGGTTGAATCCGTATCGGGCTTCGTACTCGTCGAGGTAGGCGTTGGTTCTTTCGATGGCTTCCTGTCGGTCTTTTTCTTCTCTTCGCCGTCTGGCGATTGTGATGCGGAGTATGCAGAATACGAGGATTGCGATGCCGATTGCGATGGCTGCGAGCACTGTCTTTTCCTTTCTTTGTCGGTGATTTTTGACTGCCATTATGCACGGGTTTGAACGTCGTTTCCTTTTTCCTGCACATGGCTGTTTTTGCGGGGGCTGCTGCCCCCGCTGCCCCCGCGCTTGCAGCGGGCTTGGTCGCGCTGCGCTGTGCTTCAGTCGGTGGTTTCTCGACTTGTCTGCCCCCCTTCTTTGGCTGTGGGGTGAGGTTTTCCCTCGTGGGGTTCTTCTGGTTTCTAGGGGCGTTCTGTCGCCACTGGGGCGACCACTCAGGCGCCGTGGTGGCTTGCGCTCAGTCGCCGCGCGGGCTGTGGTTGCGGGTGGTGTGTGGTGCCGGGGCGTGGCGTGTGGTGTGTGTGGCACGCCATACACTGCCGCATTGGTGGCGGGATCGCTTCTCCACTGCGACACAGCACGCCGCACTGCCAAGCGAGAGCATGTCTGGTATTACCAACACCCATCACCAAGAATGGGGCGTGACTGTCCACTATCAGGTCTCTCGCCTCCTGACATCGCCTCGATTTTGCTGACAAAATGCATAGGACGGACAATCCACCAAAGGATGCACGATGAATCCACGCACTGAACACGCCTCCGAACTCCGCGCACTCCGCGAAGCAGCTGGCCTCACCCAAGCTGCCGTCGCAGCCAAAATGTCGATCGCGCAAAACCGCATTTCCCAGATCGAACACGGACGCCTCGACCGCCTCCATCTAGACACCCTCAGTCGCTATTTCACAGCCCTTGGCTTCCGTCTCGTTGTCACCGCCGAGACTGCCGACGGCAGCCGCAAGATTGTCCTGACTCCCCCATCGCTATTGCCCTAGTCGGGCAGCGGGCGTGCCTTACTGTGAGTGCCACCACGCATCCACTACCCCGTTTTCACAAAAGGAGACTTTCGCCAATGGCACGCCTCGTCAATACCGCAGAGCAGCGCTCCCTGCGCCAGCAAGCCCACAGCGATGCCACCGCCAACGTCCGCCGCGCTCTCAACATCGAGCAGCAAGCCCAAGCTACTTACCGACAGCGCCAGCGAGAAACCGCCGACGCTATCGCCGTCGCCCGCGCTGAAGGAGTCCCGTGGGCACACATCTGCCAAGCACTCGGCGGTATTAACCGCTCCTCGGCCGTCCTGCGCCTCAACGTCCACGGCTCGCGCGCCACCGCCGCAGGAGTTGACCGATCTGTGCCAGACATCGCCGCCCCCCTCAAGCGCTGCTCCCTCGCCGACGATGACCTCTCCGCCGCCCCGCCCGTAGTCACCCAGTGGTGGAATACTCCTCGCGTGGGTGATGCCATTGACGCCGCGTTGCAGGCCGTCACCGCCGAGCGGCGCCAACAGATGCTTGCAGAGGGAACCTACGCCACCGTCATTGTCAGCACCCTTAGCGCCATTGCCCAGTCCTGCACCACCGCCGCCTTCCATGCCCTGTGCGCCTTAGCTACCAGCAACCCCAATGCCAGCGACGATGACGCAATAACCTGCGCTTGCGATGCCGTGCGCACCGCAACCGACGCTACCGGGTAGTGCACTGTCCACCCCTGCGGAAAGCGGGCGTCTGCTCTACTTACTCCATCGAGTTTCAACTCGACACCTTCACCACATCCACGTTGTCACGAAAGGCTTTCCATGAGCTTGATTCTTGCCCACCCGCACCACGAGTCCGAGATCACGCTGAACTATCAGCTTGGCGCTGCGCTCGTTATCGTCGGACTGTGCCTGGCATTCGTCATCTACAGCGCCCGCGTTGTCCGCAAAAACGACAAGGAACGCTCGACCAGTAATGTTCTGCGCGGCATCATTGCCGCCTCGTCTACTCACTTCGATACGCGCATGGCGGGCTGGGAGGTCATTCGCCAATCTCTGTCGAAGGCGTCCACCCGCCGTGCTATTGCCGCCGATGGCGACCTGAACCGAGCGCTGCGCAGCACTATTCGCACCGCGGCCCCGGACAACGGGACGGAACGCAATGCCATTGATGCCATCGAGTCGCTACTAGGCGCAGTCCACGCTTCTGCGAGGTAGTCAGCACCCCAGTACAGCTTCACCGCCCCGGCGTTAGTGCCGGTCGGCGGTTTTTTCTTACCCCACTGTTACGTGTTGTAACTGTCCGCCCGTCATTGCGGTAGCGCTACCAGGTAGCACACTGTCCGCCATCGCTTCGGTGGGCACAGCGTCGGAACTGGGGTTTCTCACCCAAGGGGTAACGCCGTTCCCCTTTAGTGGCACAGAGTTGGCCACACCGCTACATCGTTACACAATAATTAAACATGTAACGCACGGGCGGCAACAGACAGGAGACACCACCATGACACTTCAACTCTTCGGCGCAGCAATTGCCCTTATCGGCGCTATCACCGGACTCCTTGCTATCGCCCAAAAGGAACGCTCCGACCGCCGCAAAGAATGGTTTGCCCGCTACCAGTGGGCAATAGAACTCGCACACAGCGACGATGACGCCACCGCCGAGACGGGACGCGCCCACCTTGCCACCTTGAAGAACTCTCGTATCGCCACCCGCTCAGAACGTGAGTTCATTCCCACCTACCGGCCCCAACGGCGCGCAAATACCCGCCGATACCCAACCACAGCCCACCGGACAAAACAGACCGCCCGAAAGTAGCCGCTCCGCATAAGGCCACCGCCAGCGCCTTATGCCCCACTCCCTCTGTAACTGTCCGCCCGGCCTTCTCAAGTCGGCCAGCACGCCCGCCACATCAGCGATGCTCATTGCAGGGAAACGCACATAGCGTAGCTTTCCCGTACACCATGCACACCACACGACATAAGGAGCGCATTATGCACGCCGCCTTAATCGACCATTCTGGCGCTATCGCCATTGCCGCCACACTCGTGCTTATGGCGCTGGCTATAACCGCCGTCATCCTGGCATATCGGGCTATTAGCGACGATCCCGCCGTCTACCCCGATGCCATGACCAATCACATCTACCGCTGCCTAGCGGAACTTCCCACGGCAACCCCACGACAGCGCCTTGCCATGTGGAAAGGGCTTGCTCGCGTCTGCCGTAACCCGCACCTGTCAGCGCCGGAATGCACCCTTGTTCATCAAATGGCGCGCGATTTTATCCATCAGAGCCAATCCGCCGAAGAGCGTGACGCAATCGCTCAAGTAGCTATTCAGTCCAACGCACTGCTGCGACCAACACCACACGCCTAACCGTTCCGGGCGAGACACCCAATCTCGCCCGTTTCCTTACTTACACCCTGCCACTGTCCGCTTAGTCAGAAAGTGGGGCGATTCCCTCCACTACTGTCCGCTCCTAGACAATCAGAATCCAACTGGAAGTTGACCGTTTTACCTGCACTACTACGCATGTAGTCATGACGTGACTACATGCGTAGTGTCTATTACTTTTTGTTTCGGCCAGGTCTCTCTCGACGGTTGCGACACTGCACATGTCACGTTCACTTCCGACCTAGGAGTTGGTTTCCATGCCACACTTTTCCGCACTCGCTGAAACTCTGCCCCAACTACCTGAATGGGCTCCACTCGCCCCGAACACACCTTCTGCGGTTGTCACCGCGCTCGCATTCGACGGCGCTGGCACCAAGCTTCACAAGGGCATTGTGTCGATTCCAGACACCACGGCATTCCCAGTGGTGGCCAACGCGGTGGCCAATAAGGTCTACGACCTGGCTTCCCGCCCCTGCCTGTCTATGGCAATTGTGTGGGTCGCCCCACGCCTAGACAATGGCCAGGTCTCGCAAATCTCCACACACATCGAAGAAGCCTTGTCTCAAAACGGCGTGAGCTTTGACGGCTCTTACCGTGCGGAATCTATCAATCACGGCAAGGCAGTCAGGTCGCTCGACGGCGCGCCCGTTGGTCACTGTGGCAAGAACTGGACAAACACGGTCGAAACTCAGTGGAGTATGCATGACCTGCTGCTACTCCCCACCACTGTCACCAGCACACAGGCAGCACAGGCGCACAAGGTTGCCGAGTCCGTTTATCACGCACCCAAATCGCGCGAGTGCTCTGAAAACAAGCCCCTACCACCGGCTGTGGCTGGCTGTTACGCCACCTACATGGATATTCTCAACGACCTCGACGCCCAACCATGCACACGCGACGTAATTGAGTACCTACTTGCAGCGCCCGAGCGCATTCACTGCGCTGCGGAGGTCTGCAAGTACGCCCAGATGCGTGATGTCGCATTAGCGCCGTTGTTCGACAAGGCATTTTCCGAACGTCAGATTGCTTTTTGGTCAGCGTGCGCATCCCTATTTACCGGCAACATGCGCGCTAACGCCTACGCTGCACTAACCATCCATGCACTAGTCAACGAGGATACGACAATGGCGATTCGTGCAATGCGTCTGGCATACTGCGCCAACGAAGCCAATAGCCTAACGGGTCTGCTAGTTACCGCTATGGCCGGTGGTATTACGCCGTTGGCACTAGCGAGCATCAAGAGCGCTACCGATGACCTGCTAGGGCAATCCGAGTAAGCCCCGCCCCGGCACCCCGGCCAAGCCGGGGTGCTTTTGACTTTTCCTGCCACTACTGTCCGCCTGGCATCAATTCTCGGCAGGGTCGCGGGCGAGTGCGACGATAGTAGGGACATCTGCAATCAGGAGGCCACAATGGATAATCCAACCTACGACTTTCAATCGAAGCTCAACGACGCGCGCGCCATGCTTATTCGCGAGTTCTTGCAGGATTTAGCAGCAGAGTGCGAGGAGACGGCTGAAATCGCGTCTGCAGCCATTGCAGAGGCAAGAAACTCCGATGGATCTGCCGAGTCTATGCTGCGCTTTGCTGAGGCCGCGAACGTGGCTTCCCAGGGACTGCGAGCGCTTGCCCAAGACGCTGCTGTGCAGTCCACGGCTGTCTATGACACTTCCCTGCGTACCGCTGCGACCGCTATTGGCACTAGCCCCAATACAATTAACCGCTGGCGTGAGCGTGGTCGCGCTGATCGACCAGAGAAGCTACAGACGCAGTGGTGGGTCAACGAGGCAGAGGTGCTGCCCTCAGCTGAAGACCTAGAGGACTTGGTGAACGGTTCCCCTTCGACTGACTCCGAGCCCTCTTCGGAGCCGGGCGACTCTATTGCCGGAGATGATGACTAACCGCAGCGACAGTGATTCTTTCCAGAGGCTCACACTGTCCATCTCTGGAGCGTTTAACCCATTTGACCTGGCTTACTACTTCTGTAGTTAGCGATTAACTACAAGCGTAGTGCTGCTTCTACTACTTGTGTAGTCCCTTTCTGGCTACGTCCGTAGTTGCCGCCTCGGCCAGGCGCTCGTCGGCTCATGCGATTGTGCTATCGACAGCAACGGCACACACTTCGACAAAGGAGCCACCATGACCAGTAGCACTACTACCGCAGATCTAACTCAGGAGTTCATTGCCAAGGTGCGAGAGCTCGCGATTGACACTCTCATCTTCGTCGAAAACTTCACCGACGAGGGGGCGGTATGGGAGCTCAATTCGGTTATTGCAGAGCTTCAGATTGCCCCGGCCGAAATGAATTACTTGCAAGAGGAGTGGTTTACCACCACTGACCACGCCGGAGAATCCATGTCTATCTTGACCAAGATGTTCCCAACGACCGTCATCAACGACAGCCACATCGAGGTTCATATCACCGGCGAGTAGACAAACGGTGCCCGTAGTCACGCAAAGTGACTGCGGGCAATTCTAAGGCCGTCCGTTAGCTGTCCACCTTCACGTTAAGGCAGAGAAGACATAGCAACTACACACGTAGTCATTCGTCCACTACACACGTAGTTGTCGATTTACTACGTTTGTAGCCTATAGCCCCTTTCCGAGAAGTGACTGTCGAACTCGCCCCAGCGTGTAGCACCTTTTCCCTGGTCGCACACCGCTACACATAGAACCAAAATGATGTCAATGCCGGACACTACAGCAGTAGTTACTTCACCACTACATCTGTAGTCACTGACTGACTACATGCGTAGTTGTTTATCTTTTTCCGGCCAGCCTAACAAGCCAATACAGCAAAATCGACATCGCACCATGCAGAGCTCGCCATTGTGCTCACACCACACCGAAAGGAACTTTCCATGCCACTCCATCGCAACGCTTCAGCGATCTACCGCCGCACTCTCACTGCGGCGACAGTCGTGACCATCGGAACCCTATGCGTTACCGCATTGTTTACCAACATCCTCAGTCCGTCACCCAACGGCTCGTTCGTTAGTCTGCTGACCGTAGCTGGTTTCGCTTGCGTGAGCTTCTCCCTCGTTCTGTTTGCCGGAGTGGATAGCCTTGCTCGCCATGCCATCGCGTGCGAGATGCAGGCAATGAAGGGGCATCCTTACGCAGAAGACTTCATTCCAGCCTGGATGCAGCAGTACATGACCCACCGGCAGGCGGCATAAGCGGGGAGTAGCCGATCACCATTGACACCTACAGAAGTTATTAACTACGCCCGTAGTTACATATCACTACACCTGTAGTGCATTTCAGACTACGGGCGTAGTGACTTACTAATTACATTCGTAGTCAGACTGTAGTCAATGACTTAATAGTGCTGCGTAACCCATGAATCACCTTGCTCCCCAGCGGCATCGCCAGTGTGTTACCGTGGCACGTAGAAACCAAAAACAACGCGATTACTGAGCAGAATCACCACACCTTTGCCGCAGTATTCGCCACACCGCACTAAAAGGAAAACGCATGGCTAGGAGAAAAACCGGAGGTCTACTAACTCCGCTACGAAAGCGAACCCTCGTCATCCCTTCGGCAAAGGGTGGTGCGAGCAAGACCACATTGGCAGCACACCTCGCATACGAGTTCACTCGCTACGGACTCACCGTTCTGTGCATCGACACTGACAGCCTGGGCGGATTCACTTCCCTGATGAAGTCTTACGCTGGCGAAGGACAGCCATCGAGTCTTGAAGTCATCAAGGGAGAAATAGAACCCCAAGATGCCGCAATCATGGTTCCCGGTTGGACGGCTCCTAGTGGCGTTTCGTGGCAAAAGGGCGGGGCACTCATCGAAGGAGGGCAGACCATTTTAATTCCTGCCCCGGCTGACACTGCCCGCCAAAGCGAGTTTTCCCGAGAGATGGAAAAACCAGGCTCGGTTGAGGAAATGCGACTTGCTCGTGCTCTCAACGCCGAGGCGTTCCACTCTGTTGACGTCATCATCGTGGATATGCCGGGAACGTCCTCACCCACAATCGTCAATTCAGTGCTCAACGCTGCAGCCAACGTGGTTTACCCAGCAAAACCCGAGTACCTCGCACTGCAAGGTATTCAAGCCATTGATGACAACATTGACCGCTGGATTGATAACTCACCCGATGCAAATGCCTACTTGAACACCTTAGGCGCCATTCCAACACAGATTGACCCAGGCCAGCCCGGTCGCCGCACTCCTGGCAAGGAAGTGCTGGAAGAAACTGAGCGTTGGCTGCAGTCCAACGAAGGCAATGAGATGCGTCTTTTTGCTCCTGGCATCGAGGAACGATCTGCGATGCGTAAGGCCGTCAATATTGGCGTTCCTATCCAGCGGATGACCGAGACCCAGGGCGAAATTCGCGATGCAGGTACTATCCCGCCAGCGTTTGCCCGCATTGCGCTGTCGATTCTTGAGGAAATCAACGAGGCGAACGAAGAAGAGCTCTACGACGTCGAGGGGATGAAGTCGGCGTTAGAGTCGCAGGTCAAGAAGCTGCAAATTACTAGCAAAAAGATTCGCGACCGGTGGAAGTCGGCGATTCTCTCCGAAAAGTTTATGAAGTTGGTGGAAAACGATGGCAACTAGGCGCAAAAAGACTCAGCCCGCAGACGGGCTTACTACTAACCGGCAAGCTGGGGCTCCAGTGAAAGCATTTGCTTCTTCTTCCCCGAAGCCCGCGGCGAAGAAGACTCCGGCGGCTGCGGAGGAGGCCGCAGGGGACGTGACACAGGCGCCTGCGCCGATGGCAACTCCAGCCCCCGCGGCGGCCGAGCCATCCCCACGCACTCAGCCTTCCCCAAACGAACTGGATCTGATGGACGTGCTGCGGATGCGGCCGCACACAATGAAGACATCGCCAACGTCCGTGCGCATTTCGTCGGCGCTAAAAGAGCGCGTCAGCGAACAGATTGATATTTTTTCCACGAAGTTCCCTGACACTCGCAAGCCCAGTCAATCGGACGTGATTAATGCCGCTTTGAGCTGCTATGTGTCGCTGTTGGAGACGGCATCTCCTGACGAATACGCACGCCTGTGGGCGTATCTAGGGTTACGCGAGTAGGCTCTACTCGCCCCTCCTTGAGTTATGACGCGAGCTCTGTGCACGGTTAGCGCAGGGCTCGCGTCTTTTTTGTGTCCAGAAGTAGGGAAGCGGGCAGGTGTCACACTGTAGGCAACTTGCTAACGAATACTCCAAGGAGGCGGACACATGAGTTCCGACGATCTCTTCGGCGAGCGGCGAATCGAGTACCGGGGACGCAGTGACGATCAAGCCCACGATGCGTACAGCTTCGGGGATGTCGATTCTGACGATGAATCCCCCTTCGATTTCGACAGTGACACTGCCGTGCCTGAGGTGCGCGTCGATTCTGTGCGCGACCGCGAGGTTTCACAGCCGTCGCGTGAAGAGCCGCCGCAGGCACGGCGTTCTCCGCGTCGCCGCTTTGAGACACGCCGGCGCAGTCACCTACAGGCCGTTCCGGCTCCTGCGGACTTTGATGCGGCCTCCGAGCTTGAAGCTGGTGCGGTCACCTCCGAGGAAAGCAACAAGGCGAACATTGGCATCGACGCTACGGATGATGATGCAGATTTCGATACTGCTTTTGACCAGGAGTTTGACTCCACCTTCGACGAGTTTGATGACTTTTCAGCAGAGCAATCGACTGAGGTTGCCGAAGCTCCGACAATTGCAGAGCCAACACGTCGGATTGCAGCCAAGGCTTCCGTGAGCGCCATTGCCTCGCGACCGGCATTCGAGTTAGAGACCGATGCAGGCGCTGCCGAGCCTGCAGACAAGCTCGATGACCGAATCGCTGGGGTTACCACCGGCAAGCGCGTTGCCAACCACAACTACGCCTCCCCGGATCTTCCAACCCCTGAGCGCAAGAGTTTCATTGAGCGCCTTACAGGATTTTTCCCAGCCAAGAAAGCCAAAGGGCCAACCACTGACGAGCTACGTTTTATTCGGCGCAACCTCACCGGAAGCTTCAATATTTCCGTAGTCAACGTCAAGGGCGGTGTCGGCAAGACCGTTACGGCCGATTTGCTGGGCAAGACCTTTTCTTCCCAACGAAACGATCGTGTCATTGCCGTAGACGCCACGCCGGAAGGCGGCGAACTTATCGACCGCTGTCGAAATGAGAACAACGGCACCATTCGCTCGCTAATTGAACAGCTTCCCTTGGTGTCTCGTTACTCGCATATTCGCGAGCACACGTCGCAATCCGACTCCGGCCTCGAAGTTCTAGGGTCTGACCCCTCCGTGATTGGAGCACAGCGTCTGACGGGGGATGAATACCGCGAAGTAATGAAAGCTCTGCGCACGTTCTACCAGGTCATTATCACCGACTGTGC
Organism: Corynebacterium sp. LK31; assembly: GCF_014335015.1. Lineage (NCBI taxonomy): Bacteria > Bacillati > Actinomycetota > Actinomycetes > Mycobacteriales > Corynebacteriaceae > Corynebacterium > Corynebacterium sp. LK31. The sequence continues at coordinate 9,922 of NZ_PDGW01000030.1, forward strand.
CCAAGGCGTCACAGGCGAGCTCATGGAAGCCGTGCTCGATGAAACCGATCTGCTCCTGCTAGTTAGCGAAGGCGCCGACGGAATGCGAGCAGCAACCAAGACAGCCAACGATCTGGCTTCCGCTGATGGATACTGGAATGGTCGCTACGCGCACTTGGTTGAAGACATGGTGGTCGTGGTCAACTCCAGGTCACCACGATCGAATGTGGATGTCGGCAAGGTTGAGGAGTTCTTTTCCAGCATCGCCCGCGCAGTCGTGACGCTGCCGTTCGACCAGGCTCTAGAAGGCGGCAGGGGAGTGGAACTGTCCGAGGTGTCGGAGGCGACGCGAGCTGCAGGAATTGACCTTGCTTCGAAGGTTGCTGCATCGAACTCATTTAAGGATGGAGGTCGATGAGCGGATACGGAGGCAGGCTCGACGGGTTCAATGATGACTTCGATTTCGCCGAAGCTCCGCCGCAGCCTGCCCCCGAACTAGAGCCACCTCGCGTTTCCGTTCGTTATCGGCCAGGACAACGCCGACTACAGATTGTTCTCAGCGTACTGGCGTGCGCTATCGCGGTGGCGGGCAGTTTCTTCGCTGGTTGGAAGGTGGGACGGGACAATATTCCAGCTCCAGCGCCTGTGACTGTCACCGCTGACCCGGCTGCCCCGTCAGGTGTACCTCCGGTGTCTTCTTCCAGATCTGAAGCTTCCGAGCCTACCGAGCAGGACGCTCCTCCTGTCGAGAGTGAGCGCGAGACCGATGGTGAGGATACCGAGCAGCCGGATGTAGGCCAGGGCGAATTGCTGGCCGATTAGCTTAAGGTCGTACATTTTCTCCGATCGTTCGAGCTGAGAGTATGAATCCGCTTCTTTCTTTGTCTGTTGTTGACTGCAGCAGGCTTCGCGATGCCGCCACCGTGCTGGTGCGACATGGAATTACGACGCCAGCACTGGATGCCGCAGTTCAGCGTGCACAGTGGCCTGCCTTGTTGCAGCTCCAGTTGGTCACCGACATTGCGGCGCACTCTTCGACTGCAGCGCAACTGGGCATTGATGTTGCGATGTTGCCGGCGCCACCCCCGGATGCGCCGGCGCCGGGAACGATTGGTGGCCGCGCCTCTGGATGCCAGCCGAGGGACGTGACACCTAGCGAAGTTTCCTCCCTGCAGGATGCGTCGGAGATTCTCAAGCCGGTCGGCACGCCATTGGACTTCGATGGAACACTCGACTCTCTTCGCGGCATCAGCGTCAGCGAGCTTGACGTAGCATCGCCAACCCAGTTGGAAAACCTTGCGGCCAGCTCGGTGGACACTGTGTGGGACGTTCTGATGCGTGTTCCGCTTCGCTATCTCAACCGCACTGAACTTCTCCCTATTTCCGCACTTCAGCCGGGCATGAAGGCGGCAACCTTCGTCGGCAATGTGCGCACTATCCAAACATCCTACGGGCCGACCCAGTACTGCCGGATTTCAGTTGGCGATGCCAATGCGTCGATCAGTGTGATGTTTTTCCAGGCGCCGTGGATGTCGAAGCGTTTTCGCCGCGGTGATCGTGTCATCGTGCATGGAGACATTGGGGAGTTCAATAATCGGCCGACAATAAGCTCTCCGATCATTGAAACGTTGGAAGACTCTACGGCTCCGTGGGTGCCGATTTACCCGCAGTCGCAGAAGAACAAGGTATCGACCTGGCTCATCCAGCGGCTTGCTGTCGCCGCCCTGCGCCGCATCCCTCATTTAAGCGACCCCATCCCTGTTGAGGTCCGACAATCATTGGGCATTCCCAGCAGGATTGATGCACTTCGAGCGCTGCATGTTCCACAGTCGGCCGAGGAGGCCAACAGGGGACGTGACAGGTTAGCTTTTGACGAACTGTTCCGTCTTCAGCTGGCGATCGGTGTCGTTGCCAACACCCAGAAGAACTCCCAGGGGATTGCCCATCATTGCCCTGACCAACTGGTACAGCAGTGGCAAGCCAATCTTCCATTTGGTCTCACCGGGGCGCAGCAGCGGGCCATCCGAGAGATTCGCAACGATCTGGCATCCGCAGCGCCTATGAACCGCCTGCTGCAAGGAGATGTCGGCGCCGGCAAGACTGCAGTGATTACTGCTACTGCCCTCAGCGTCGTTGAAGGTGGACGTCAGGCAGTTATCGTCGCACCGTCAGAGATTCTGGCCCGCCAGCATCATGCTGAGCTTGCCGAAGCGCTAGAACCGCTGGGCGTTCAGGTTGACTTGCTTGTTTCGGCGCATCTTCCACGAAAGCGTCGTGACGTCTTAGCTGATTTGGCTAGTGGAGCTTCCAATATTGCGGTGGGAACACACTCACTACTGATGGACAGTGTTGCGTACAAGCGCCTGGGGTGCGTCGTGGTCGATGAACAGCATCGTTTCGGAGTTGACCAGCGAGCTGCACTGGCTGGTCGTGGAGATGACGGCAAAATGCCGGATATGCTGCAGGCAACCGCGACACCGATTCCACGTACTGCGGCTATCACGGAGTTTGGGGACATGACGCTTTCCATCCTCGATGAAAAACCTCCAGGGCGAAGCCCCATTGAGACAACATGGGTGGAAAACGGTGACCCACTCGATGAATACGCGCCCTGCTGGCAGGCAGTGCGTGAGCAAGTTCGAGGAGGACATCAGGCTTTTATCGTGTGCCCCTTGGTGAAGTCTTCCAGCGGCAAGACGTCGGAGACGAAGATGGCTGCTGCTGCCGATGATGTCGCGCAGCTTCTAACGCAAGGAGCTTTGGCCGGCCTGAGTGTCGATGTGGTGCATGGCAAGCTCAAGCCCAAAGATCGAGCTGAGCGAATGCAGAGGTTTACTGCTGGAGAGACAGACGTTCTTGTCGCTACGACGGTTATTGAGGTCGGCGTGTCAGTGCCGAACGCGACCGTGATGGTGATCTTGGATGCCGCGAAGTTTGGGCTCGCGCAGCTGCATCAACTTCGTGGCCGTGTCGGTCGAGGTCGGTGGCCTGGGCAGTGCTGGCTAGTTGGTCAAGCGAATGGAGACGGGGCAGCTCGGATGCGGGCAATGGTGTCTACGGATGATGGATTCGCGTTATCGGCAATGGATTTGGAGATTCGTGGGCCAGGAAGTTTGATTTCGACAGTTCAGGCTGGAAAGCAGTCTGGCTTGGTGGTTGCCGATTTGATTGCCGACGAGGGAATCCATCTGCAGGCTCGCCAACAGGCACAGGCGCTACTGGCTAGAGATGCACTGCTTTCGCGTCATACATTGTTGCGCACTGAGGTCGAGATTGCGTTGGGGGATCGAGCGGAGTACTTGAGCCGCTCGTAGCCGCTGGTGGGAGCCTGGTATCACGCTACCGGGTAGTGCACTGTCCGACTTTTTATGCGCCTTTTCCTGGTGATTTGCTTATGACTCGGGTTCGTTTTTACACGACTCGGCCAGATTAAAAAGCCACCTTGAATGCTGATGTCAACACCACCCGCTACGCCCCAGAGTGATTTGGGGTTTCTCAAAGGAGGGCACCATGCTCATTGCGTTCAAGAAGCCAGTGCAGTCAGAGATTCGAAAGCGCCGCAGCAAGCACAGCTGTTTGACTAGCTGGGCGGGGGAGGAGAATAAGGCTCTGTTAATCCCTTCGGCTCGAAAGATGTCTTGGGAAGTCACGCTGCGCTGTGATGGCGTATTGCTGGCGCGATTGGTTGACCCAGTTCAGTGGAAGGCAGGTCGGAGTTGTTCTGACGGCAAGGTCTTTTCTGCGAAGGCCCCCTCGATGACAGACGCGGCCGCAATGGCACGGGCGATTGATCGGTTGCTGCGTGACAAGACCGTTCTCCAGGAGTCGTAATGAGGAAGCAGCGTAGAACACCAATTAATCTCTCTGATACTCAGCTGCAGGAGGCCATTCAGGATGGAGCTTTCGACCAAGGCGTTCGCATTCCAACGTTTTTAGAGTTCGATGGCGCAGTTCGCCGTCAGTGGGCCCGCAGTAGGGGACTCGACATGCTGGATTCCTACAAGATCGCTACCGACGAGGCTCTTCGAAGTGACTATTGCCGGTATATCGTGGGTCGCTTTGTCCTTGGGGCGTTTGTCGGGCCAAGGATGTGGCGAGTCCTTGACAGCACTTCTAAACAGGAGCTTTTGAAGGTAAGCCGCAGGTTACAGTCCTCATATGCACGGGCAGCACGGCAATAATTTCACCCCCGCCCAAAACGCCCCCACGCTGGGGGTATCCATTTGGCTACCACGCCGGATGGGGTTGATTACACATAAAATTTAACACTGGGCGGTAGCATTAAGTTCGCGTCGGGGTGGTGCCCGTCGCTGACATGATAGCTTTTGCTTTCGTGTGGATTATGCGCAATACCCCTTACGGGTATGTGCATGGTGTTTTGGTGAGCTTCGATTTTTCGAAGCTTGCTTGACCCCGTGGGATGTGGTGTCCCACGGGGTCTCTTTATGTTTATTGAGACATCTTTCGCGTGGCGACGTGGAATGTGGTGCCTCTCACGTCAGGTGGTGTTGGCGACTATATTAACGGTTTTGCCTGTTTTATAAGGGGTTCATTAAGTACCTCTCACCCCCACCCATTGATGGGATGTCTGCATTTGTTTATGTATTTTGTTGCGCCGATGCATTCGCATGACTTCTGTAAACCCCCCTCCACCCCCTCCGCTTTTTTATATATATCCACATAGGTTGTTGTGTATTTTTTACATCTCGTTATGCGTTCGAGATGAAAAGTTCCCTAATGAGCCCCCAGTTTATAGAGTCACGACAATTCCAACCCAAGCGCCTTTTACCGTTACACTTCCACGTTTATGAAAACATCCCAATCTTTTTCCTTGCCGTTTCGCGATGCCAGCAAAGTAACTCCCGTCACAAAAACGACCCACAGGCCACCCCCGCCAATAGGCAGACTAGTACGTTCCTAACCCCACGAACGGGGTCAATAAAACCCTTAGCTTTTCTCCCCCAACTACCCCCGACACTCTCGGCCATCCCGTAAGCAGCCCCATGTGACACTCTTGGTATGACCACACCAGCATTCGCAGCAAAAAGCATCAACGCCATCTTCAAAACGGCAGAATGGCTCGCCACCCCGCAAGCCATAGCCATGACAAGATTCACCGAGCAAGTCCGCGGCCAACACACCGGAACCACACCAGGAGTGCCGAATGACCCCCATTATTCATCCTGGATTGACTCATACGGCCCGCTGGACAATCCCGATGGTGATCCAGTAGACCCCACCACGCGACTTTGCGCCACCTACGCACGGCGACTACGAACCAGCCCAATTGTGACAGTGGGGAAAGACATTACCCCTGCCTGCACAAAGCTCGCATCAAGCACAGCCCTTCCCGCGTTCGCACCTTCTGTCACTGTTGGCGGACACAATAACTTCACTCTGTGCTTCGACGGCTCGGCAGGAAATAGCCCTTGGCCAGAGAGCACTCCAGGCCACGCCACCACCCATCCGCAGCTGAGTCACCTCACAATCGCAGACGGACGGTGCCTTGGCCTGAGCTCAACGCCAGCAGCAGCCACCTTGCCAAAAGAGCTGCAGGAAGCTGCAAAGACACTTCCCCCACTGCAGATCGAAGGAGACGGGGAAGCCTTCGTAAAAAGCATCAGCCCCACAGAAGCCCGTCGATATATCTCCGAAGCCGCCGATACGGTTGACCACTCCTTTACTCCTGATGCTTCCCGCGTGGTCACAGCAGTCCTCTATGCAATCCACGCGGGCCTTGTCGGAGTCTCAGAGAACTCGGTTATGACCGACTACGGCATCCGCACGGCCTACACACTCACACCGCCGCTATAGGAAAACCCACGGCCAGAGGGAAACGCCCCTCCGATATATTGATGCCCAAACACCACACCCTACTTCCACGAGGAGAAAACACCATGCAAATTAGCCCGCCGGCCCTCACCGAAGATCAGCGCAAGGAAGCCCTGAAAACCGCCGCTGAGGCACGCAGAGAGCGCGCAAAGTTCAAGGAGGAACTAGCCGCAGGAACGGTCAGCCCGGCTGACGGCCTGGATAGGGCGTTGTCCAACCATGTACTTTCCAAGATGAAGGTCATGGAGTTCCTTCGCGCTCTTCCAAAGGTCGGTACCGCCCGAGCCCAGACTGTCATCGAAGATTACGTCCAGTGCTCCGCCGACCGCCGACTGCGCGGACTTGGCCCACGCCAGGTAGAAGCGATGCGGGCTTTCTGTGCGAGCCGCTGATAGAAACACGAAAAACCGCCGTACCGATTCTTGGTACGGCGGTTTTTTGCTTAATGTTTGACTATGCCTGTGGCAAACCAGCTAGTGGATCGCCCAGCGAGGGCTTGTTCGATTCACTGGTCTGCTCACTCGACGAGCTCGGCGAGGATGACTCAGACGGCTCAGATGACTTCGACGAAGACTCCGAATCCTTAGGTTCGGAAGTTGCGGAGGAAGAAGTCTCATCCGAAGTCGATGTCTCCGATGAGGATTCCTCCGAAGAATCTTCCTCATCAGTCTTGACGTCTACTGCGGCCTCTCCATGAATCACGCTACCAAGAACATTAATCCAGTCCTGCGACCAATCCCAGGAGCTTTGCTCCTCATTGATCTGGAGACCTCGGAAACCAACCTCACTGTGCCCAATGTTGACCCAATACTTGGGGTTGGTTGCAAGCTTCAACAAGCCGCCGTTGTCGGTTGCCAGCGACTGAAGCAGCGACTGAGAGGACAGAGGCATGGACAGAACCTGTGTGATGTCACCAAGGCCAGCGCCAGTAAATCCTTGCGCCAGGTGCCCCACAAGTTGATCTGCTCCCGTATTCTTCAGCAGTTCTTCCGGCGCCTGAGGCAATGCCGCCAGAATAGCCGGCAAATCTTGAATCTGTGCAGCTACTTCCGGCAGGACGTTAGGCAGCTCTGCGGCCGCTTCCGTCAGTAGTTTCATACCCTGACTAATCAAGGGAGCGGAAACAGTGGAGGCAGCACCAGCGACCATCGGGATACCAGCGCCGGCGATTGCGCCAACCGCAGTACCTGCTGGGCCAGCCGCGCTAGTAATCGCACCGCCACCAGCTGCAAGCGCAGGCGCTGCTGCGGTAGCGGCCATGCCGCCGGCCGCGAGGCCACCGCCAGCAGCGACCATCGTCATACCTGCCGCCAACCGAACAAGAGTGTTCATTGATTCTGGCGAAATCTTGGTTTCTGGCAGACCGGTGAGCTCTGCGACATAGTTGACGGCCTCGATGGCCATGACGCCAATCATGCGCTCATCACCTTCGAGAACCTGACCAATGCCGCCAGGAAGCTTCACGCTCGTTCCAATGGCTGCGAGATCGCGAGCAAGCTGGGAGTCTTCTGGGAGGTCACAGAAAATGTCTCCTGGAGCACAGAAGCTGGCGACTGTACCAGCGAGCTCACCGAAGTCCTGATCGCGCTGGCCAGTCAAACCGCCACCTGGGGCAGGCTTTGCGGTCACTGGCTTAAGGCCTGGAACAGCTTCATCATCAGCCTTCTTTTCTGTAGAAGCCTCAGTGCTTTCGTCGCTGTCTTCGTCATCGTCGGAAGTTTGAGCATAAGCGTCTGACAGGGAGTTGCCGGACGATTCTTCGTCGTCGCTGTCTTCGCTATCGAGCAAGCCACCCAGACCGGATGTGGTCTCTTCAGAAGAAGAGTCCGATTCCTCGCTTTCCCCCGATGCCGCCGAAGAGGCGTCAGTCGAGGTCTCGGAAGATGTCTCGCTTTCTGTATCGGAAGTGGAGGAGTCCTCCGACGCCGCCGAAGAAGACTTAGAAGAAGAGCTGGATCCAGACGGAGTTTCCGAGGAAGAATCCGCTGCGCTGGAATCCTCTTCAGAGCTTTCTTCTGCGCTAACCTTGCCATCTACCTTGCCCTCGGCGACGGCCTCACCTAGCGCAGCAACATAAGCGGCCTTGCCCTCAGCGCTGTGGTGAATGCCATCGGAGCCAAGGTACTTGGCGTCTTCCTGGCCGTTTGCCCAGCGCACAGGAATAACGCGGGTATCCGTCTCTGCGGCATCATAAACAGCAGTGTTGAAACTGTTGACCTTATCTGCCGGCAGTATGCCCGCTCCACGGGAGTAAACGTAAGGCCAGAAAATTGTGGCCTTTTCGTCGATTGCGCCAAGCGCCTTCTTAACGGTCGCCGCATCGTCAGCGCCGGCAGTGGCATCGTTTGTCCCCAAAGCAAGCACCCAGCAGGCGTCAGCTGCATCAGCGCCAAGTTCCTTCTTGACTGCCTCGATAGCCTCCATGCCGTTGCCAGGGTCACTGTTGCCGCCGCCGGCCCAAGCAAATGCGCGGCCACCATTTGCGTTGATGACCACCTTGTCTGCACCTGCGTCGGTGTAAGCCTTAGTTAGTTCATCGCGAATGGGATCGCTAAGGGAGTCACCGATGTGCGCGACGGTCGAGCACTTGTTTTCAGCGTCTGCAGTTGCCTTATCATCTGCAGCACCGGCGTCATCGGCAGTGCTTTCATCGGTTGATTCGTTAGCATCGGTCGGTTCGCCAGCGGCGGAAGTATCGCTGTCATTGGCCGACTCTTCCTTTTCATCCGTAGCGGACTCGGAATCAGGCTTCTCCATTTTCTTCGTTTCGGCAACCTGCTGAATCTGAGCATCCGGCAGTGTCTTAACTTCTGGGTTTTCGCCTGCGCCCGTTGCCGCACAGTCAGCAGCCGACTTGTCTGCGCACGCAGTCTCAGCGAGGTTCCCTCCTGGGATTGCCTGCCTCATTTCCTCGATTTCTGCAGGTGCAGGATCGGGGACGGCCCTGGAGAGCGCCAAGAGAGCAGCTGGGCCTGCAGTTGTATCAAACTTTTTGGCGCACTCAGAGTAGGTATCTTCGCCGCAGAGACCATGACGGTAGGTATTTCCCAAAAACTCGCTGAACATCGTGCGGTCAACGTTCGGGGGCACGATGTACTGGTCAGTGCCAGAGGTAGCCGTGATTGCTGCATAGGCACTCAGTTGGGCGCGGGCAGTCTTTTCATTTTCCTTATTCGCCCAGACTTCACCGTCGCCGATGGTTACATCGTCCATCTTGTCAGTGTTCATTGTCACGATGACTGGAGGCACTGGCGGGTTGACGGCCAGATTTCCTTTACGGATAACCCCTCGTGCTCCATCACGTGCTTCATCGCCTTCGACGTACTTGTACTCGCGGGAGAGAGCCAGGCAGGCCTCGGCATTGAGGGCTTCACACTTGTCGAAGTTTTCCTGCAGCAGCTTCTGGTCATCGTCGGAGACCATCTTGACCTCATAGTCAGATGAATCCTCCGGGTAGATGTCCTTGAGGCAGTCTTGCATGTCAGCCACGGTCAACTTCTTGTCTTCCGCGCTGCGATCCTTGGACGCCTCTTCTAGAGCCTTGTCTGCAGCCTCACCAGAGCAACGCTCACCAAGCTCGTTCCACTTGGTCTTTCCAAACACGCCCATTGTGTAGAGCTTCTCGCGTGACCCGAGTTGCTTGGTATCTGGCTTCTGGTCTGCAATGCGCTCAATGGTGACAGTGCGCGCGGCAGGAGCAGAGTTCAAGTTCTCGGTAGAACCACCACCGAGCAGACCGCTGAGTCCTTCAAGAGCGCCACTACCGGTCTCGTTGTTTTCCTCGGAAGAGGAAGTCGAGGATGGGGCCGAGCTAGATGACGTGGATGAGCCATTCGACGGGGTAGAAGAGGTCGTAGAAGTCGAGGAAGAAGAGTTCTTCGAACCGGAGCTGTCCGTCTTGGAGTTCTTCTTATCGCTTGTATCGTCACCCGACAAGATCGACGCCAAGCCACCAATATCGGAGGCGGTCATCTGCAACTGAGCCAGCGATGGATCTTCTGCCATCTTGCCGACTGCCTTGCTGACTTCTGCGGGCATCTTAGGGGTATCCGAAGAGGTATCCGGCAATACCGGAGCGCCATCAGCACGCTTAGGGTCAGAGAACAGCAGTACAGATGCAATGAAGTCAGGATCAATCGACGTTTGCTTATTACCAATCAGCGTCGCTACATCTCCTGACACCTCCGCGCCCTGAGAGAATCCCGCGAGGATGACCTTTGAGTCGCTGCATCGTGCCTGTGCATCCTCAATGGTGGCAATTGCCTTTGAGACGCCATACTCAACGGACTTCCGGTAAGAGGTTCCCTTAATTGCCAAATCGGCAGGGTAGTTGATGTAGGTCTCGGAAAGCTTGTCACCCAATTCTGCCCGTAGCGGAGATACAAGCGAGTTAATTAGCCCCACGGGACGGTTCGGATCCCAATCTGGGCTAATACCGCCTGTAGCCGGCACTGCAACCAGCATCAGTGGCGCACATTCAGGGTTTGTAGACTCCTTGGCGCCAGCTTCATCTGGAGGAGTAAGGCCACCTGCGCCAGGAATGACCTGGCCTGCAGCATCCGCTGCCGTGCCAAGACCACTCGAAACAGCTCCAGTGAGATTAGTGGGGTCAATATTGCCGCCGGCTGTCGATCCCACACCTGGAATATCTGGGAGTGAGGTCACACCGGGAATAAGTGAGCTAACGTCCGGCAGAGCTGGCACTTGTGCCGTCGCAGGGCTGGCAGAGCCAGCGGCTATGAGCGAAAACGCTGCCGTCGCAGCCAGTGAGCGCAACATTGTGCGCCTGGTCGTAGACATCGCTGTCCTTTCGTGTGGTGGTTGAGCATGGTGTTCCGGCCAGCCACGCCCAAAAAGTAGAGACTTGGTGAAAGTAATTTTTGGCGCGTGAATGACACCACTGAGAATATCAGCGCAGTGCTACCAAATTCGCCTCTAAATCCGCACATTTCCACCCGTAACCTGCAGGAATAATGACAACTTGCGGGCCGACCAGGGAACTCTTGACCTTCTCCGAGGGAGTAAAATCTTCCCCATTCAGCCAACGCGCAATGTTCCATCTGCTATTTATCGGCCAGATTAATGTTTTGGCCTGCTAACGTAGACGGAAACCGGGTCACCACCACCGAAGGTTCCACACACACCACGTGGAGCACACCTTCGCGACCTACACCAAACCACCACACACCGAAAGTTCGTTCATGTCATCTCACAACTCGCAAAACGATCGCGACCGTGAAATCGGTTCCGCGCTAGAAGGGCTTTTCAGCATGAGTGTTCCTGCAAACTTCGGAGAGGAGCGCGACGATTCGCCGCGCCCATCTTCGTCGCCAGAGAACACGCCTGAGAAGACGCGGCCAGAAATTGGTTTCGCTAACCCTTACCTCACGCGGATGACATTGCCGTACCGCAAGGTTGAAACCAACCAGATTGTCGTAAAAAACGGCAACCAGACGCTCTACGTCACCGCTACAGGCTCAGGTGGCTTGCCATACGGTAAATACCCACGTCTTGTTTTGCTGTGGCTTACAGAACAAGTTATTTCCAACTACGCCAAGTACTCTGACGCGGATCCGCGTCAGAAGGAAATTAACCTTGGCTCAAGCCTCCGATCTTTTATGAAAGAGGTCGGAATTTCTATCAGTGGCAGGTCGGCAAGCCAGCTCATTGAACAAATCAAGCGTCTAAGCCACACCACATTCCTCATTGAGGAAACTGGCCACTCAGACGGTAAGAGTTACCACAAGCAAGCGTCAGCGCTGGTTTCGGAGAAGTTAGAGCTCTACTGGTCAGGAAAAGATTCCGCTACGTCGGAGTCCACTACCTCGATGTTGGACTCGTCGATTCAGCTATCTTCGGCGTTCTTTGAGCTCTTGAGGGAGCGCTATTTCCCCTACGATAAGCGCATCTTGCGCCACGTTCAGGCAAGTCCGATGGCGATTGATATTTATCTGTGGCTCACGCAGCACGGGTACGCGAACAAGAAGTTCCTGTCGCTGCGTTGGGATGATGTCATGGCTCAGTTCGGCACTTCCTACAATGGACACGAGATTACTCCCAGCGACCGACGCGATTTCAGAAGAAAATTCGATAAGGCCCTCAATAAAGTGCGCGAAGTTTATCCAGAGATTCGCGTAATCAGTGAAGCATCAAAACTGACAATCCTGCCTTTCAATGCCTCGGTAGACCCACTTGAAATCGAGAATAAAGATTAAAAAGACACATTAATCGGCCTTGGTGAATTTTGCACCCAAGGCCGATTTTTTATGTCGAGAAAAACACCTTCACAATCCTCATCTCTAAATGCTTGTAGGGAGCACATCGCTAAAACGCTGGTGTGTACTTTGGACACATCACCCCTAAGCGCTCAAGCCCGGTGTGTACTTTGGACACATATAGTGTGTACTTTGGACACATATCCGTGTACTTTGGACACATATCCGTGTACTTTGGACACACGCATACTATCAAAACAGCAGGTCACAACAGATAAATGCCTTGGACCAATATACAATATGTTCATTAAGAACAATATGCGGCGTGAAGTTATCCACAGGCAGCTTTCTAGGTAGAAGTTATCCACAAGTTCAGGTTTTTAGCTCACGCCTCGCTTCGCTCGTTGTGCTGCCGCGGCACCTTTGGTGCCTTGCCTAACGAGCTGTCATGGGAACAGCGCTCCATTCTCAGAATGGATAGTGCAAAACAATAAAGAAAAAGAGCACCAGACTACTATCTGATGCCCTTGAAAATTCAGCCATTCAATTAACTAGTAATCTCTTGGCCTGAAATAACCCACTTGTTTCCGTTCTGCTTAACAGTCACAGTCTGATCCGTTTTCCACATTTGAGGATCTTGCCCTTCAGAGGTGGGCTTCACAAACTCAATAACGCTGACTGTAAAGGTGCTAGATTCCGAATCCTGGATATGAAGGCAGTATCCATCGCCATTGTCAGGATGGTTAATGCCTTCCTGAAGGCTCGCAACCGACTTATACATGGATGAGTCCAGGAACTCGGAAGCCGCTTGTGCGTCTCTCAACGTGAAGTAGGCGTAGTTGAATCCCTTAATCGCCTCGACTGGTGTCGATCCGTCGCCATTGGCACGTGTTGTAGTCTCGCCGCTACTCGTTGCTTCTTGGCAACGTTCTGCAATGTAACTGTCGAAACTATCCTGCGGCGCCAAAGTCGGGGCGCTGGAGTTTGTCAGTGGGGAAGACTGTGTGCCGCTTGATTCAGCACCCCCAGACGGCATGGAAATGCTTGTTTCCTCCTGGGAAAACGCTCCTTGAGCTACGGAGTAGAGCTTCATTCCGCTAGGCACCATAATTGCGGCCGTGGCGACTGCAGCAACGCCTACAACCGCTCTACGGCGCCAATTACCGGGCTTCGTCTCAGAGTTAGCTCCTTCTCTATTCTGCGCCTCTAGCTTGCGGAGACGCTGCTTTTGTTTACGTTCTTCCTGCTTCTTTTTGCGCTGCTGCTCTTTATCAATTCGCTCTTGCCTGAGCTGCTTCCTCTTTTCTTCCTTCTTCGCCTCCCGCTCTTGCTGTTTCGCGCTTTTCTCCTGCTGCTTCATTTGCTCATTGACTAGTGGCTGAGAAGCCTTACGCTGCGCCTTTTCATCAAGCTTGGCAATGTCTATTCCCTTAGATCGCCCCTTGGCGGCTTTGGCAGTGGTAGCAGTCAGCACAGATGACGCCATCGGAGCGCGGAAAGCCGTTGGAGAGAGAACAATATCGTCGAAATCTTCGTCATTGTAGGTAACCGGAACGAAGTCTTCTTCCTCGGTCTCAATCTTCGTAATCCTGGGGCCCGCATTGAAGGAAGCGTCATCGTCATGATCTAAAGAGTCGTTATTGTCGGCCGCGGGCGTTGCCGATTTGATAATCGGGGACGTGACAGGTTCGGTTGGCTGCTGCGAGTCGTCGTTGCGTATTTCGTCAGCGACCGGATCGCCGAAGGAAGCAGCTTCAAACTCTTCGAATCCGTCATCGTTTTCTTCGTCGAATCCCGAGAAGGACTCGAATCCGTCTTGATCCCACTCGTCGCCTGGGAACTCGTTAGACATTGTGCGCTCCTTCGTGTGGTGTGAAAAAGGCGGGGCACATCTCATGGTGAGATGCTTCCCCGCCTGGTGTTTTGGGGCGTCTTCACTGTAAAAGGCGCCCGCTTACTCGCTGGTCTTCGCAGCAGTAGGGCTGGTTAGCTTTGAGTGCTCTCAGTGGCGAACCCTGCCTCCACTGTCGTGGTTTCCGAGGTTGTGGAGACATCTGCCTGGACTGCAGTTCCTTCGCTGGAAACAGAGGCATCTACCTGGCGTTCAGCGGTGTCAACCTGAATATCGGTTTGACTGGAGTTAATGCCCGCCGGGGAGAGGGTTGTGGTGTTCGCAAAGGAAGCGTTGCCAGAGGTCTTCGGGGTATCCCAAGAAGCATCAGCTTCGATACTGACAGTGACGCTCGGAGTGGTCGGGAGCTGGGGTAGACCGCTGTTATCAATGGTGGAGTCTTCCTGGGCTTCCTGCTCGGCCGGTGCTGGCGCAGTCTCCTGAGTGGGAGCCTTCTGCTCGGTCTGTGCCGGGGCCTTCTGCTCCTGTGCTGCGGGCTGTGTGACGGTTTCCTGCTTCTGCTGTGCCGGTGCTGGCGCAGTCTCCTGGACAGGGGCCTGCTGCTGTACCGGCGCCGAGGATTCCTGCTGCTGCGTTGGGGCCTGCTGCTTTGGAGCTGGAGTTTGCTCGGCCTGCGCCGGAGCAGTCTCCTGAGCGGGAGCCTTCTGCTCGGTTTGTGCCGGGGCCTTCTGCTGCGGCTCAGAGGCCTGCTTTTCTTCCGCTGGCGGTTCCTGTGCTTCGGTGCTGGTGCTCGGTTCCAGGCCTGGCTGAGTCTTCTGCTCAGTCGGCTTGGTCTGTACATCCTGATTCGAAGTCGGAGCCTTTTGCTGCGGCTCAGGTGTGGAAGTGTCCTGGACGTTAGTGCTGGTATTCGACTCCAGGCCTGGCTGAGTCTTCTGCTCAGTCGGCTTCGACGGCGCTGCCTCAATCGAGGTCTGCGGGGCCTGCTCCTGCGGTTCCTGTGCTTCGGTGCTGGTGCTCGGTTCCAGGCCTGGCTGAGTCTTCTGCTCAGTCGGCTTCGACGGCGCCTCCTGGGCGGTGGAGTTCAGTCCCGGCTGTTCGCCAGGAGCCGCATTGGCGATGCCTGCGGCGGCAAGGGAAGCTGCTGCAGCGCCGAGGGAAAAAGTGACGAGGCGATAGTAGGGCTTAGAGATGCGCATTGATGATCTGGGGGCCAATATCTATGGTCTCCCCATCTCCTTTCAGTTCGGTGCATGGTGTTCTGTCTCCTGCTTTCGCAGGGATGCCCACAGCGTAAGCCATGAGCGCTTCCCTTCTATGGAGTCCTTAATAGAAGTTCCATTCGCGCAGGTAATCATGGGAAAGCGGCGCTCCTTTAGGGTGTTGAATACCAATCGCAATCAGAACACCTAAGGAGAAGTTGTTATGGCTCGGTCAATGACGGCAGTTGCTTTTGACGAGACGGAAGTAGACATCCTGAAGGAGGTCAACAATTCCAAGCGAATTAGTGCGTTGACCAAGCCATTGACGGATGAAATTCGTGAGATGTCGCGAGATACTGCCGAGCTGGCGAAGAACAATTGGGTGGAGCGAGAATCGCTTGAAAAGGCCGCGCGGAACATCGAACGCCACCGCACTCTTGTTGAGTCTCTTCCTGAAACAGATGACCGGGCTGAGCATCTTGAGGCGCTTCGCGTAGCCGGAGATGTTATCAACGAGGCTCTGAACCTTTAGAGGTTTCGTACAGTTAGGACTCACTTTTCAAGATGGAGAGCAAGTCGCCGGCTGAGTCTTGCCAGGAGGACTCCGAAACAGCATCGCGCATTGAAGTGGCGTATCAGCTCCTGCTGGATATGAGCGATGACGTAATGAATCAACTTGAGGCAGCTGTCGCTGCGAAAGAGGTATCCGTCCGTATTGCAGCGGAGCGTCTGCACGACCTTATTGCGCATCACTACGGCAATGCCGACGATCGCAGAAAAACACTTCCGCGAAGTATGTCCGTTCTTGATGACGTAGAGCAAGACTGGCTTTACAGATTCAATCCGCCCTTGCTGGAGTACCTAGTTGGTGTGATGTACGCCTACGCCTTCAAAGATTTACTTAACAGCACGGCCCATCATGCAGTGCAAGTGCTTGCGAAGCCACTACAGTCGGCGAGCATTGACCTTCCTGGGCTAGTGGAAGTCGGATAGCCCTCCTTCGAGGAGGCTAGAGCAGTGCAAGTTGTTGCCACGGGGAGGCTTCTTGCCACTGCGCATCAAAGTTTTCCACGGTGACTGGCGTCTGTTCAGCGAGCGCGTCAGTTGGAATGCTTACGCCGAGCTGTTGACGGAGGCGCTGAACAAAGTCCCACTTCATGCGGAGAATCGAAGACACCCGCCTTGTAGCAATGCCGGTGGCGTCTGCTCGGCGGATAACCTCGCAAACGTCCGCGTCAGTGAGCACTTCGGCGCGGAGAGCCTCTGGAGTGATGGGGTGATGGTTAAGTGCGAGCCACCGCTCGGTAACCACGGGGCGGTGCGGGTCTTGGCTGAGTGCGGCTTGGACTGCGATTTCGTTGATAGGAGCTGACAGTGGGGGAATCCATGAATAATCCCAGGGAGTGAAATCTTCGTCAATGAAGCCAGCCTCGTCGCTGTCCAGCTGTGTGCCAAAGGAGATTTTGATAGTTTTTGGGAACTCGTCTCCAGCGTCGTTGGTGACGGTGGCCTCTGTGAGCTCTCCGTGGGCAGTCTCTTGAATCCGGCTAGAGGCTTCGGCGGTGAGGCATCCGTTGAGGGTGGGGTCGGGGCGTCCTTGGTATCCCCAGTAGATTCCTGCTCGTACTACACCGCAGGGGGGCAGCGTTGCTTTCTGCGAGCCTGGCTGTTTCTTGCTTGCAGAATTGAAGCAGTGGGCAGTCGGCGCAGATGTTGAGTGCGGTTTTGACGTCTTGGACTGCTTGGTCGAGGTATTCGAGTTCGGTGTTGAGCTCGTTGGCATCGGTGGCGTTACGTACAGCGGCGGAGTCCAGTTCTTCTGCGAAGAAAAGGTGCTCTCGACCGCAGCAAGCTGCAGTATTCATTGAAAGCGTTTCTTTCTAGTGGTGGTGTTTTGGTGTGTCATCCCTTTGCAGGGCCGAGAAGATGGTGGGTCTTCCGGCTAACCACAAGAGTGTAATTATTTTGGCTGACAACCTAAACATACAGCATGTATGTAGTGTGATGCGACACATAAACCGCAGAATTTTCTTGCATCTGGGTGGCTAGAGTCTCGGCCAGACCACAGAGACACCATGAAACTCTTTTCTTCACACAGCGCATGTAACGCATGAAGGAGAGACGCGAGATGTACGCAATTGGTTTTCATGGATGCAGCCACCTTGGCTACCGAATGGGCTCAATGAACCGTTCACATACGGACGGTATTAACCTCCGCGAGAACGACGGATACGTAGCCCACCGAATGATTTACTCGGAGATGCTTGACGCAGGAGTCATTGGCATTGTCGATGGCGGAGATCTTTTTCACGTCGAACATCCGTCAGTTCGAGCAGTAGCGGAAGCTATCAGCGCTGACGATATGCGCGTGGCTGCGGGTAAACGGTGGGGGACGCCGATTTGGCGTCGCACGAATGGCGGAAACCATGATAATGGTGCGTCAACACATGTCTCTGCGGTCTCTCACATCGAGCGAGCGGAGCTAGAATCTTTGGCTGTTTTCCCTGATTCCCCGCATCCGATTGGGCCACATCCAGGCCTGTATGAGGTGCATCAGCCAGATGCCGATCGTGACTTGTTTTTGCACTTTGTGTCGCACAACGGCCTAGACCCAGCGTTGGGGGACAAGGGGATTGTCATTGATCCGAAGCCGGTTTCTGGCGCGGTGAATATCTTTGTGGCGCACGGAATTTTCGAGGCTGATGGGCGACTGTTCGGAGCGGTCGATGGTCATGGAGCTCAGCGGGTTATCCCTGTTGAGTGGACAAATCGAGCGTGGAGCGCAGTTATCTTGTCGGACTATCACACACTGGGGTCGATTCCGGGGTTCGGGCCGGATGATGACCATGCAGGGCCGGATGTGTGGATGACCGGTTCGGGGGTTCGCCGAGGCTTTTCTGACGAAGATGCTGGCCGTGGCTGGATTGAAGTGCGGGTCGATGATGATGGTCATACGAGCGTGATTCCGCACTACATTTGGCAGCGCCCGCAGATTGACTTTGAGCCGATTGATGCTCGGGGGAAGTCGGTTTCCGATATTGATCGGATCGTTCGGCAACGACTCGGGGACGTGACACTTTCAGATGGGGCCACCGAAAACCTTACCGGCGATGGTGGCGTCATCATCCGACAAGTCATCGACTACACAACCCAAGCCCAGCGACAAGCACTGGCTTCCTGTCAGAAAGATTGGCGAGCAATGGCCGCCGATGCGGCATACTGGTCAGCCCCTTATGCGCACCCACAGCAGGCGCGGCCGACAATGGCCGACTGTGTATCCACCACAGACTTCTCTCGTCTCGATTTCGCCAATGAGTTCACTACGCGCCGTCAGAGCAGCGGCACCGTTGCAGCCGCACTAGAGGCGTTCGCTGACGAAGGCGACGAAGTGCTTTCGGCCATTGTGAAAACCACCACCGATACCTTGCAGTCACTGCAATCAGCCGACGCGAACAACTAGGAGAGCGGTCACTATGCGCATCACCACCATTCGTCTATTCAATTTCCGATCCATCGAGGAACTCACCCTCGACGTTTCTAGTGATGGACTGCACGCCATCACCGGATCATTTGGAGCGGGCAAGTCCTCCTTTTTTACCGCTGTGCGGTGGTGTTTGTTCGGCGATGCCGGCGATGCTGGCACCAATGCTGACTTACGCCGTCGCGGCAGTGACGAGCGCGCCGATGCAGGCGCAGAAGTGACCTTTACGCATGGTCAAGATGTCTTCGTTGTGCGCCGCTGGATGCGCCGCTCCAATACGAAAAATGGAGTGAAGGAAAAAGTGCTTGCCGCGCTGAGCATCAACGGCAAAAATGTTGACGGCATCGGCGCTCGAACTTTGACTCGCGAGATGGAAGAACGTCTGGGAATGACCGCAAAGGCTTTTGCTGGCGCTGCCATGATTCCGCAAGGAGAAGTAGCAACTTTGATGAAGGCCACACCCGTTGAAGTCCAGGCGCTTGTCGAAGAACACACCGGCATTGCGCCACTGACAAAGGCACGCGATATTGCCCGCAAGCAGGCAACAGTGGCCGAGTCGAAAGCTGATGCACTGCCAGGGACAGAAGAAGAGGCCGTAGTTGCTGTTAACCAGCGCAACGAAGCCCAACGGGAGGTTGAAAACTGCCAGCAGCGCGTCGATGAGGTCAAGAACCAATTGGAAAGCGTTAGCGGTTTGCGAAGAAGTCGTGATGCTCAGGTGCGAGCCTTGCGCGATGCCGAACGTGGTGCGCAGAAAGCACGCGAGAACGTCGCCGTTGCTCGTGCGCGACGTGATGACGCCCGCCGAGAAGAAACCCAAGTCACTGACGCTGCGCGGCAGGCAGGGATTTCTATCGACGGTGACCTCGCAGAAGCGTTTGAACAGGCGCGATGCGCCGCGGAGGGAAAGTCGGCCAGTATCCAGCGAATTAACGACCTCGTTGTCAGGGTGCGTACGGCCAAGTCTCACAAGGACGCTGCCAGCGTGGCCGTCGATAAGGCCGATGCTGCAGAAAGACTGGCTCTTGATGCTGCCGATGAAGCCGGATCGGCTAGGCAGCAGTGGCTCCAAGAACTCGATGAAGCTAAGTCTGATGATGTGGAGATCGAGCAGTCTCTTCGGACTGTCTTTGGCCAAGCCAGCGTGCATGAAGCCGCATTCAATCGGCTGCGGAAGGCCATTGGGGTTCTCCAGTCGGCTGGCCAGGGACATTCATGCTGCCCGACCTGCCAGCATGAGCTTGAGGATGTCGATGGGTTGATTCTGGCAATGCAGACAGAAGCCGACCAGGCCCAGGCTGACTATGACGTGGTTTGTCGCCACGGCGTTGAGCTGGAGCAGCAGCGAAAGAAGACACAGGTAGTAATCAGTGAGCTGCAGAAAAGGATTAGGGAAGCGGAAGCGCAAATGTCTAAGGCTGAGATCGCTGCACGACAGGCTGCAGACGCGAGGGGACGTGACACTCAGGCGCAGGCCGACCTTGATGCCTCGCTCTCTGAGCTCGCAAAAACCCTCAACATGCCAGCAAACGCCCGCCCAGAAAATCTGTTCGCACAAGCCAAAACCACCTATCACCAACTCCAATCCGATCGTGATGAAATCCTGGCCACCTGCAATCTCCTGGAGCGTGTCACCTCCGTCATGCAACGCGCACGCCACGCGCAACAGCTTCTCCGCGAAGCTGAACGGGCAGCCCAAGAAGTCAGCGCCCCCACAGTCGAAGAAATTCACCAGGCAGAGCAGGAAGCAGTCAACGCCGCTACAGCAGAGCAGCAAACAGTAGAGCAGCTCTCCGAGGCGAACTCCTGCCTCTACAGTGCGAAGTCAGTCTTAACTGTGGTCACGATGACTGCCGAAGAAGCGCAGATCCGCTGGGAAAAGAAGCAAGCCGCGGTACGCGACGCGCTTATCGCCCGAGGTAAGGCCAATGCCATTGCGGCATTGCGCAGCGAACTTCTGACAGAATCCACTAAGGCAATCTGCCAGGGAGCAAGCGACCTCCTAGCCTCCTTTGGTGGCGAATACGTTGCCTTCCATCTTGACGAGGACTTCATTCCCCGCGCTGAACTCTCCGATGGCCGACTCGTGCGCACCTCTGTGCTCTCCGGTGGTGAATCTGCTCTCGTCGGGCTGGCGTTCCGCGTCGGCATCACTCTCCGGCTTACCTCTGGTGGTCTGCCCGAACAGGTGCTATGTGACGAGGTGACCAACTATCTGGATGAGCAGGGACGGCGCAGCGTTCTCGCGGCGCTCAACAATCTCTTTTCCTCCGTGGTGCTGATCTCGCACACGCAAGAGGCGTTGGACTTTGCGACACATGTGCATTCGATGGTGCGATCCCCGCTGGGGGCTACGCATTTTGAAGGTCAGGAAGTCCTGGGTGAAACCTCTCTCGATCACCGCATCGCGGCTTAGCCGCACCAGTATCGAACGCGAGGGGACGTGACATACCTAGGCCGTTGCGGGGGCTCCTTCGCAATATGCCGGCTTGCTCTCAGTGATCCCTCGCGCTTGGCGCGGCGCTACTGCTCCGGCGGACTATCAAAACACCCCGCCCCCCAGAAGGGGGTGGGGTGTAGTGGTTGGTAATTCAATGCTGTAGATTGAGCGGCAGAGAAGGCAAGGACTAGGTCCCTTGTCATGAGTGGAAAAGGTCAACAGGACGAAATGCGCCTGTTGGCCTTTTCCTTATTTTGGGCGTCGGTCATACACTGCATGAAC